>JANORU010000070.1:0-10060 GCA_031415475.1 Hyphomicrobium sp. | reverse complement strand
CGATCAGCTTTTTGCGCGACGCGCCGAGCAGGATCGGAACGCCGAGCCCATGATACAGGCTCATGGCCGACAGCACGGCGACATTGTGATGTAGGTGCTTGCCAAAACCAATACCGGGGTCGGCGACAATCTTCGACTTGTCGATACCGGCGGCAATGCACGCTGCAATCCTCTGTTCGAGAAAATCGAAGACATCGAGCGCGACATCGCTATAGCGCGGATTGTCGTTCATGGTTTTCGGGTCGCCCTGGGCATGCATGAGCATAATGGGCAAACCCGTTGCCGCTGCCGTTTCGAGCGCTTTTAGATCATGAGTCAGCGCCGACACGTCGTTGAGGATATCGGCGCCGGACCCAGCCGCGCGGCGCATCACGTCGGACTTGTGTGTATCGACAGAAATTTTGGCAGTTGTCTTGGCGCGCAATCCCTCGAGCACTGGCAGCACGCGGCGCAACTCTTCGTCGAGGGGGACGACATCTGAACCCGGGCGCGTACTCTCGCCGCCAATATCGAGAATATCGGCACCCTGCTCTACGAGTCTAAGCCCGTGATCGACGGCCGCTTGCGCCGAGGCGTAGCTGCCGCCGTCCGAAAAGCTATCCGGCGTGACGTTGACGATGCCCATGATCCGCGGTCGATCCATCGAAAGTCCGGCGAAATCCGGCCGCCGGTCGATAAGATTGTCGAACGTCTCCCACAATTGGTTGCCGTCGAACGGCGGGTGATACCAATCCTGATTGGAGAATCCGTCCGGTCCCCACGACGAGATAAGGCGGACATTGGTGCGGCCACCACCAAGCCGCTGAATCAGCTCGAGATGCGAGAAGCCGACGTGCGTGTGGCCGGCCAACGTTTCAATGACAAAGGAATGCTCGGGGTCGTGCCGCTGGCGATCGACACACAGGCACGGGATCGGTCGCAGGTAGAATTCGCGCGGCACGAGATGTCACCCCCTTAAAATGGCAGCGGCCTCCAGCATAACTGGAGGCCGCCAAATTTGCATCGTTTGAGATGGGCGCTTACGACGACGGCTGAGGCTCCATGCCGCCGGTATCGGGCTCCTCGCGCGGCTTGGAACGGCCGGCCTGCGGAACAGCCGAACTTTGCGCGCCCTTATTGCCACCCTCATCGTCGCGGCGATTGATTTTCTCACCACGAAGCAGTGTCGCTACTTCCTCACCATTGAGCGTCTCGAACTCGAGCAGCGACTTAGCGACCAAGTGCAGGCCATCGATCTTTTCGTGCAGAATGCGCTTGGCTTTCTGTTCGCCGGCCGAGATGAGACCGCGGATTTCCTCGTCGATCAGCTTGGCAGTCTCGTCGGAAATGTACTTGGTCTGGGTCACCGAGTGACCGAGGAACACTTCCTGCTCGTTGCCGTTGTAGCGGACGCGGCCGAGTTTGTCGGACATGCCCCACTCCATCACCATGGAGCGCGCAAGCTGTGTCGCCATTTGGATGTCGCCGGTCGCACCGTTGGTCACGTTGTCGGGTCCGCCGAGAATGATCTCGGCTTCGCGGCCGCCAAACAGCACCGCGAGCCGCGCTTCGCACCATTGGCGCGTGCGGCTGTAGCGATCGCCTTCGGGCAGGTTCATGGTCACCCCGAGTGCTCGCCCGCGTGGAATGATCGTCACCTTGTGCAGCGGATCGTACGGCACCGACAGACCAACGATCGCGTGGCCGGCCTCGTGATAGGCGGTGTTGCGGCGCTCTTCGTCGCTCATCACCATCGAGCGGCGTTCGGCTCCCATCATCACCTTGTCTTTGGCGTCTTCGAACTCGACCTGGGTCACCAGCCGCTTGTTGCGGCGCGCGGCCAGGAGCGCGGCTTCGTTGACGAGGTTGGCGAGATCGGCACCGGAAAACCCCGGACAGCCGCGCGCGATCGTTTTGGCCTCGACGTCGGGAGCCAGTGGCACCTTTTTCATGTGAACGCGCAGGATCTTCTCACGGCCAAGCACATCCGGGTTGGGAACCATGATCTGGCGGTCGAAGCGGCCGGGACGCAGAAGCGCTGGATCGAGCACGTCGGGACGGTTGGTGGCCGCGATGATGATGATGCCTTCATTGGCTTCGAAGCCATCCATCTCGACCAGCAACTGGTTGAGCGTTTGCTCACGCTCGTCGTTGCCACCGCCAAGACCGGCGCCACGATGACGGCCGACGGCATCGATTTCGTCGATGAAGATGATGCACGGCGCGTTCTTCTTGGCCTGTTCGAACATATCGCGGACACGGCTGGCGCCAACGCCGACGAACATTTCAACAAAGTCCGAACCCGAGATCGTGAAGAACGGCACGTTGGCCTCACCAGCCACGGCTCGCGCAATCAGCGTCTTGCCGGTGCCCGGCGGACCAACGAGCAGGCAGCCGCGCGGGATGCGCCCACCGAGGCGCTGGAACTTCTGCGGGTCGCGCAGGAATTCGACGATCTCTTCGAGGTCGGCCTTGGCTTCATCGACGCCAGCCACATCATCGAACGTGACGCGTCCCTGGCGCTCGGTCAGAAGCTTAGCGCGCGACTTGCCAAACCCCATGGCGCGACCCGAGCCCGATTGCATTTGGCGCATGAAGAACACCCAGACGCCGATCAGGAGCAGCATTGGGAACCAATTGAGCAGCACGCTCATCAGCGACGGCACATCTTCGTCCGACGGACGGGCCTTAAACTTGACGCCCTTCTTTTCCAGCCGCTCGACGATGCCGCGATCATCCGGCGCGTACGTCGTGAAGGCTGCGGCGCCCTCTTTGAGCGTGCCGTAGATCCGGTTGCCGGCGATCGTCGCCTCGGTCACCTGCCCGCCGTCAACGGCGACCAGGAAGTCCGAATAGCTCATCTCTTGCCCGCGCTTGGTCTGGTTCGGGCTGTTGAACAAATTGAACAGCGCCGCGGCCAGAACAATGACCGCAACCCAGATGGCAAGCTTTTGAAAATTCGGGTTCATTTGTTTTCCTGTAGGAGCCCGGACGGGGCGGGGACAATGCCACGAACCGGCCAGTGAACGTCACGTGCGCCGAAGTGCGGTAAACATAGGGACGGCGACCCCCTTTGCCAAGCACAACGCATGGCTGCCGCAGGGTAGATTACCGGCCTTTCGCAACCGTTATACCGGGCGTTATCCCGGGTTGCCCGGCACCTTGAGGCTACGGTCATAGAGAAATTGGGCGGACAGCCCGTCCGGCGGCGGCCCCACGAGTGAGAGACCTGGTACGGCAACAAGCTCCGAACCCGACCAGAATGACGGCAGCATCGCCGCCGCGCGCGCCGGGACCACGTGCCCTTTGGCCAGCCGATGCCGCAATGCCGCATACGGTGTGGCGCCAAGGCCGCGAACGATCAACGGCTGTTCAATTGCGCCAGCCTCAATCCGGAATCGCCGGTCCCAAATTACGTTGTCGCCAGCGCGGATTTCGAGAACTTGCGACAGACCGCGACCCGCTTCCCTGAAGACGCGGATTTGTTTTTCGCAGGCCCGAATCAGTGTCCCGCCAAGTGTCTCCTTGGTCTGGCGGACCGACGAAAGTCTCAGTGCCAGTCCTTCGATTTGTGACAGCTCGGCCGGCGCGGCCATGCCGCCGTAGGCTGTGAGCAAACGTCCCAGTAGCCGAACACGAATTTCATGTGGCAACGCCGCGAACGACTTGCCCTCGAGCCGGGCATAGGCGCCGCCATTGCACTCGACGATCGCCGCGGTCGCGTCTGATGTCGCCTGATCCAGCGCCTCGTTGGCTCGCGCCAATCTTTGAGCCGAGAGCGCCAGAGAGCGCGCGTTGAGGCCCAGCGCGTCCAGCCCAGGCATCGCCGCACGCCAGCGAACCCGCTCGAAGCGAGGATCGCTGTTGCTCGGATCGTCGACGGCGTTCAATCTCAGCGCGTGGCAAGTTGCAGCAAGTCGCGCTTTTGAGATGTCGAGCAGCGGCCGCTCAAGCACGATGTCGCGCGCCAGCACGCGGCGCGGCCGCATGGCCGCCAACCCTTCGACTCCACTGCCACGCGCCAAGCGCATGAGAACGGTTTCGGCCTGATCGTCTTCAGTATGGGCCGTGACAATGGCTGCCGGGATTGCGTTCATGGCAGCCGCTCGTTCGATCAGCAAACGATAGCGAGCAGATCGGGCCGCGTCTTGTATACCGGTGGTGGGCTTCTCGCCCTGCCAAGTCAAAATAGTATGCGGTAGTCCGAGTTGAGCCGCCGCGAACGCCACCGCCTCCGCTTCGGCCCGCGACTCCGCACGCAGCCCATGATCGACGGTCGCGACAAGGACCCCCGGTGCATCGCTCTCATGGCGCTTTCGCCACTGCGCGATCAGGTGCATCAGCGCCAGGCTGTCAGGACCGCCGGATACCGCAATCACCAGCGCGCGATAGTCCAAGAGAGCCGCGAACCGCGCATCGCACTCGTCGCCGCCGAGCGGCCGCGCCGGTGGTGGGGCGGGCACGCGCGGCTCGACCGTCATGAGCAGCCGAGCCGTTGACGCTCGCTGTCGGCCTTGGCTTTCACATTGGCGGGCGCGCTCGGATATTTCGACGGCAGTCCGCCGAGCATACTGCAGGCATCCTGCTTCTTGCCGAGCTGGGCCAGCGCCATGCCGCGCTTCAAATAGCTGTCGGGTGCCTTGGCGCTCGACCCATAGGCCTGAGTGACAATGTCGAACGCTTCGGCGGCGTCGGCATAGTTGCGCTGCACGTAGTGCGTTTCGCCAAGCCAGTAGAGCGCGTTCGGGACGAGCGAATCTTTCGGGTAGAGTTTCAGGAAGTCGGTGAAGCCGGCCTGGGCCGCCCCATAATTTTGCTGCAACAAAAAGCCGTACGCCTTCTCATAGTCCTGCTTGGGATTGGCGACCGGCACACTGTCGATCGCGGCGAGAGGGCCGGGAGCGTCTGGCGAAGGCTGAGCACCGCCTGCAACCGGCGGCACATCTTGCCGCTCAATCAGGGTGCCGATGTCATCACTCGTTGCGGAGTTGACAGTCGATGAGCCGTACTGGCCGGGCTCGCCCTGTGCGACAGGCGGCGCGACTGACGGCGCGTCAGAGGGCGGCGGAACTGTCGGCGAAGCTTCCCAGGCCATACCGCCGCCATTGGCCGGCGGCGCGGGCGGATAGCCGTGCGACGGTGGCGTCAAGCCAGCACGTCCATTGGGAATCTGATCGATCTTGGCTTGCAGGGCGCGCACCTGCGCTTCGAGAGCGGTAACACGGCCGACCTCGGCACCGGCGGCGCGGGCTGGTGCTGCACCGCCACCGCTGCGCGCTAGCGACTCGAGAGTGCCGATCACCACCTGCATATCGACGATCTGCTCTTCGAGTTGCTCGACGCGCTTCCTGAGATCGGCGTCGCCGCCCTTGGATTTGCCAGCCGTCTGTTCGGCCTGCTTGCCGGCTGTGGGTGCCGCGCCTGGCTCCTGAGCCACGGCTGCGCCGGCGGCCAGGAGACCCGCGACCAACGGGGCCATCAACACAAGGCCCAAGCGTTGAAAATTCAGCATGTCACTCTCTGTCTTGCGGACCGGCGAGATCGTCCCACCTGTGTCCAAATTTCTCGGTTCGCGCGGTTCGTCACGAGCGCTATGGGTCGTTGCGATACCGGCCACGCTTCAGCGCTCGCGATCGCGTTGTCAACCCGGCGCTGTGCATATCTGGCATCTCAGCGCGTTGCCGGCGCGGTGCCGGACGCGAACGGGACGGCGCGGGCCGCCGGTACCTCGGCAGAATAGCCAAAAGGCACCAGCACCGCCACGGCACGGCGGTTCTGCGCGGAACACTCCGGGCTGTCGCAAAGAGCGATCCGCTTGTCCCGGCCCCAGGCCGCAATGCTCAGCCGGGTCGTTGCGACTCCCTCTTCGATCAGCCGGTCGCGCACGATTGTCGCCCGCTCGAAGGCGATGCGCTCCATCTGCTCAGCCGCAAGCGCCGGATCGTCGGCATGACCTTCGACCACGACGTTGAACTCGGGATTGCGTTTCAACCAGCGCGCCTGCGCGGCGATCACGGTGCGCGCGCGGCCGCCGAGGCCGGCGCTGCCACCGGCAAAGAAAATGCGATCACCTGCCGCCGACAGGAACTCGGTGTCCTTGGCGGCCGCGACCGGCGGATACTCCATGTCCGGCCGCGGCGGCTGAGCCTGGGCAGCGCGCGGCATCGCTTGCGGACCGATCGCTGGCTGGGGAGCGGATTTAACTGCGGGCGGCGGAGGACTTGGCCCGTTTGAGTTTGGCCCGCTTGAGTTTGGAACGAATGTGCTTGGCACGTCGCGCGGCGACTCACGGCGATAGAGCTCAGCCAGATGGCGCCGGGCTTCGGCCACGTCCGGGTGATCGGGTTCGGCGGCGACAAAAATCTCAAACAGCCGCTGCGCCGACTCAAACCGGCCGGCCTGCAATTCCTCGAGTGCGGTCTGGAAGCCCGCGCTCGCCTGCTGCGAGTCGTCAATCGTCAGCGGCTCGGACTTGAACACGTCGAACGGAAAATCGTCGTTGGCGGCGTCGGTCGGCTCCTGTGCTGTGGCGGCCGAAACCGACAGCACCACGGCTAGGGCCGCGCACGCCTTAGCGCCGGCTCGCCCCAGTCGCCAAGGCCTCAGGACGCTCACGCCCCGCGCTGTCATCACACACCCATTGTCGACGAACGTTTTCGCCGCGATTAGTGCGCGGTCATTGGGGCCAAACTTTGCCGTTTTAGCTGGCACTTACCGGCAAAAGCGAATTCCGGATTGGAGGTGATGCCGCGCAGTCGCGCCCAAATCACGGGCGGTCGTTAAGACGCGACGCGGCTGTTCAAAACGGTCTGCGCGCGGCGGTTCTGCGACCAGCAGGAAATGTCGTCGCAAACCGCAACCGGACGTTCCTTGCCGTACGAAATGGTCCGCATCCGGCCGGTGCTGACACCGTTCTGGGACAGGTAATTGCGAACCGACGTGGCGCGACGGGCGCCGAGCGCGATGTTGTATTCACGCGTACCGCGCTCGTCGGCATGGCCTTCGACGGTAATCGTGAACTGCGGGTACTGCTGCAGCCAGCGCGCCTGCTTCTGCAGGGTCGACTGCGCTTCGGGCGTTAGATCCGAGCTATCCGACGAGAAATAAACGAGATCGCCAACGTTGACTGTGAAGTCGCGCTGCGTGCCGGGCGTCACTGGACCTTTGCCGTCGGGGCCAAGCTGCGCCGAATCGGGGCCCTGCTCCTTGTTGGCGCAACCAGCCAGACCGCCGAGAGCGACCGCGGCCAGCGCCAAGGCCAGTATCCGCGCCGAACGGCTTCCCGAAAGCCTCATATTCAGCGTGTTCGACGTCATCGAATACCTCTTGATCGCCATTCGGCGGCGACGACTTAAGACCGCGCCCGACAATCCATGCTGGGACCGATTCTGGGCCTACCACGCGGCCAGAACTACATTTGGAATCTACAGCCGTATGCCGCGAGAATGTGGCCACAACGTGCGGCCAGCCTGTTTTGAAGAAAAAACAGAGATATTGAAACGGTTTCGGCTACTTATGCCGCACGTTAATCCACGCCCTTTGGCGGTCGTGGCTCAATCGATGGCCCGCCAGTACTGGCGGCCAAAAATGAGAAAGACCGAACTGCATCTGCATTCGCAGAAGCAATCCGGTCTTGATCTCTTCGAGACTGCCCGCAAGGGCAGTCCGAATAACGCTCTTAGCGAGCGACTTCCGTGGAAGCCGGAACCTCAGCACCGAGCTTCATCGGAGCAGCTTCTTCGGCGGCAAGCACCGAGAGTAACAGCCACGATCGCAGCAGCGAGAACAATAGCGCCCTTCATAGTCTTTCTCCTAGTTATGAAAATCCTGGTTGCAACCGGGACGAATTAGCGTGCCACTTCCGTGGCGGCCGGAACTTCTACACCGAGTTTCATCGGTGCAGCTTCTTCACGACGGCAAGCGCCGAGAGCAACAGCAACAATGGCAGCCGAGATAACGATCAGCCCCTTAACACCCTGCATGGTCTTGTCTCCTGATGCTTGAACGGCAACTAGCCGAATACTGGGGTACTTGCGTGGCTCGCTTCGATCAAGGACAGAGGCACTTGTCCCACTGTTTTCCACCCAGACAGATGCGAAAATGCCACTCAGTATCTCTAGCTCCTCAGGTCAAAAACGCTGCTACAGGAACAGCGACTAACCACTTGAAACTACGCTACAAAAACTCCACCGAGAGATGGGCGGTTCGAGGAGGAAGATTATACTCAGAGTGTTAAACTCTGCTTAAAGCCCGTCTCATTTCAAGATCGGCGACCACGCCGGATCGGACGCAAACGAGGGAGTCGTCACGACTCGCTCATTGTAACCGGTGATATCGACCGAATAGATTCGCGGTCCCGAACCGGCACCCTGGCCTTCGCGGAAGAACATCAGCACCCGGCCGTTCGGCGCCCAGGTCGGTCCCTCATTGTGGAACCCTTCGGTCACAATCCGCTCCCCCGACCCGTCCGGCTTCATGACGCCGATCAAAAACCGGCCGGCGAGTTGCTTGGTAAAAGCAATGTAGTCGCCACGCGGCGACCAAACCGGTGTCGAGTAGCGCCCCTCACCGAGACTCAAGCGGCTGACCCCCGATCCATCCGAGTTCATGACGTAGAGTTGCTGCTCCCCATCACGATCGGACTCGAATGTGATCCGGCCGCCGTCTGGAGAATAGCTCGGCCCGGTATCGATGGCCGTGCCCGGCGTCAGTTGCCGCGTCTGCTTCGATCTGAGATCGAGTTCGTGGAGAGCGCTGTTGCCTTCATTCTGCAAACTCATGATCACGCGCTGGCCATCGGGCGAGAAGCGCGGCGCGAACGTCATGCCGGGAAAATTGCCGACCAGTTCGCGCTGACCCGTGGTGAGGTTCATCAGGAACACGCGCGGCTGGTCCTGCGTGTAGGACATGAACGTGATTTCGTTGTTGGTCGGACTGAAGCGCGGCGTCAGAATAATTTCTGATCCCTTCGACAGCAGCCGCACGTTGGCGCCGTCCTGATCCATCACGGCCAGCCGCTTGATGCGCTTGTCCTTCGGGCCGGTTTCATCGATGAACACGACGCGCGTATCGAAATAACCCTTTTCGCCGGTCAACCGCTCATAGATCTGATCGGCGATGATATGGCCGATGCGGCGCCAGTTTTGTTCTGCGGCGGCGAACCTCTGACCTGCGAGCTGTTTGCCGCCGGCGACATCCCATAAGCGAAATTCCGACGAGAGGCGGCCATCCGCAGCGCGCGACACGCGGCCGACGGCGAGCGCGTCGGCACCGATTTGCCGCCAGTCGGTAAAGCGCGGCGGCGCATTGATATCGCCGATCTGCTCAAGGAACGACGCCCGGTCGAGCGGTTTGAAGAGCCCCGAGGATTCGAGATCGTTGACGACGACGTTGGAAATCTCAGACGCAAGCTGTGGGTTGTCGCCGGTGAATTCCGGAATTGCGATCGGAATTGGCGCCAGCGACCCTTCTGTCTGCCGGCCGGACAGCTGCGCGGTGGCCGCCGGCAACCAGCCGAAAGCCAAGATGAGAGCAAGGACAGCGCGAACCGCAGCGTGGCGCGAGCGCTTGGAGACACGGTGCACGGCTAAAGTCATCGATTGTCCGTCAACGGGTGAAGCTAACCTCTGAGCCCGGGTTAGCCATTCAATCGGGCACCAAAATGAGGCGGTTTCAGCGAATCGCCCCAGCTGATTTACAGCATTTGGCTCGGATCGAACTCCCAGATGATCTCTTTCCAGCCCGTCGCATAGAGGTCCTTGGGGAGATCGTAGGGCTGGCAGCCCTTGACCGCGCGGATGGCGGCTTCCGTGGCGAGACCCGCTAATGGCCCCGACGCTGGCTTGTCGACCCGAGGCTCGCCTTCCAGCGTTCCATCCGGCCGCATCTTCCAACGCAGCGTCAGGATCGGCGTTTCGGTTCCACCACCGGCACCCGGCAAGCGCCAGCAATTGGCGATCTGGGTCCGGAGCATGCCGCGCAACAAGTCCTGCTCACGCACCGAGAGCACGCTGTCGGTGCCGGACTTTGTACCGGCGGTCGGGCCGGTGTTGTCTGTCGGCTTGGTCGGTGGTGTGCCGGT
>JANORU010000069.1:0-4283 GCA_031415475.1 Hyphomicrobium sp. | reverse complement strand
GAGGGCGAGGATGATGAGCATGGCTGGCAAGTTGACGACACCGCCGACAGCAGGCCCCTTGGTCAAATACTCTGGCAGTCCCAACCCAATCGCCGTCAGCGCGTTATTGAAATAACCGGACCAGCCGTTGGCGACCGCTGCAACCGAGACGCCGTATTCGAGGATCAGATCCCAGCCGATGATCCACGCGAACACTTCGCCGAACGCCGCATACGAGTACCCATAGGCGCTGCCGCAGCCGCCGACGGTTGCGGCAAGTTCCGCATAAGCCAAAGCCGCGAAGGTGCAGGCGAGACCCGAAATGACGAACGCCAGTACGACGGAGGGACCGGCTTGCGTGGCCGCGGCAATCCCCGTCAGAACGAAAATGCCGGTGCCGATAATCGCCCCGATGCCAAGCAGCGTCAGATCCATCGCGCTCAGGCAGCGCTTCAAGCCGTAGTCATGGGTTGTGAAATCGGCCGAAAGCGGCTTGCGCCGGAATAGAGCGTTCATCATGCTGATCCCACGTCCCTTAGCCCATTCCCACGCCGCACCCAGGAAAAGCTGTGCGTCAACCCCCCGGCAAAACTTACGATAACTCGATGTCAGCGTAGCTTATGGCAAGCCGCCCGTGCGAAGCAAGCACAACACCGGGATTGCCCGGTTTCGCGGCAATTTCGACTGTCTCAGGCCACAATGGCGTGGCAGTTTCGAACAAATCGAATGGCGCTCCACACACTATCATGACCCCGACCTCGATTCGTAATCTGGTTTCCGGAGTGTGCCTCGGCACAGCCCTGCTCGCATCGCCGTCCGCCGCCGAGATCGCAATCGGTGTTGCCGTGCCGGCGACGGCCCGGCAGGCGACGTTGGCCGATGATGTGGCACGTGGCGTATCGGCCGCCGTCGATCGACTGAACGAAGCCGGCGGGCTGTTGGGCGAGCGGGTGAAAATCATCAGTGTCGACGACGGCTGCGACGGCCCGCACGCCAAGGCCGCGGCCGAAACTTTGGCGTTGAGCAAACCGGTTGCCGTATTCGGTCATCCCTGTGCCGCCGCCGCGATCGCTGCTGCTCCAGTCTACGCGGCGGCACAAATTCCATTTTTTGCCATCGGCGTCCGCCATCCGGCGCTGACAGACAAGCGGGCGGGTCCCTATGTCTTTCGCTTTGCCGGCCGCGATGACCGGCAGGGCATAGCGGCTGCTACCGCGCTGCTCGCCGCGGCACCGGGAAAAAAGATCGCCATCGTGCAAGATCGAACGGCCTACGCTCGATCGGTGCTGAAAGACACAACCGACCATCTCGCCAAAGCCGGTGTCACGCCGTCGCCGGTGCTGCCGATTGTTGCCGGCAAGCGCGACTATCCCAACGAAATCGGCAAGCTCTTAGAAGTCAAACCCGAGGCGGTGCTGTTCGCCGGCTATCCGTCGGAGGCGGTAGTTCTGCTGCGCTCCATGCGTAAGGCCGGGCTGACAACGGTTGTCATTGGATCGGATGCCCTGGCAACGCCGGAATTCGCCGAGACCGTCAGTGCCGCGGACCAGGCCTCGAACCGCGTTCAAGTGCTCTCACCGCAAGCCGGCGCCACGCTCAGTTCAACAACCGGGGCCGACAAACCCGATCCCGCCGCAACACACTTTACGGTGCAGGCTCGGGCGGCCTTGGAGGTCTGGGCAGCCGCCGTAAGCAAGGAGCATTCTCTGCTGCCTGAGGCGGTCGCCCGATCGCTGACAGGTCCTCCCCTCGGCCCAACGGCCGCCGGCGAGGTGTCCTTCGATGAAAAAGGCGACGTGCGGATGCCGTCGTTCATTGCAGCTGTGCTGGTGGCTGGACGCTGGCAAGCGCCACCGTCGGAGACGGCACGCTGAGAGGCGGAGACGGCACGCTGAGAGGCGGAGACGGCACGCTGAGAGGCGGAGACGGCACGCGAAAAGGCAAAGGAAGCCGGGTGGCAAAAAATAAGGCAGGGCTACCGACCCTGCCTTGGTAGCCCCCGTCTATCCTTCAAAAACTCAACGGCCTTGCGATTGCGCCATGCACTCGGTCATAAGCTGGCGTTCGAGGCGCTGGAGATCGTCGGGCACTGCTGTGCCGCGCGACCGGTACGTCCTGATGCGGTCTTGGACCAGCGCGTAACAATCCCGCGGATCTTGCAACTCATCAATGCGGTGGTTGATTTCCGCAATCTCACTCTGCATTTGTTCGGACATTCTAACCCTCTGCCGTAGTCCAGGCCACCAGACCGGCTCGTCGAGCCAATCTCTCCTCTGGAGGTCCGATTTCGTAAACCGTGCCGCACCGCGAACAATCAATCTACGAACGAGTGTGCCGTGAGCTGTTAAATTTGCAAGCCCAAGTCACCACTACGTTGCCGGACGTGACCTAATTTCCACACTGAACCGTTAGTAAAACATGAATGCTTACCCGTCTGATCCGCTGCCCGTTTGATCGCGAATTATGGCCTGAGCTGGGCCGCGCCAAGGCGCCTAAACCGCGATCCACACATTGCGGCTCAATCGGGCTTCACATCTGATTTTGCTCGCGAAACAATCCTCACGGTACGGTCCCTAACGCAGGGTCTCCGGCGTCCCGAGCGCGGCACGTCAGGATGTCGCAATTTGCGTCGTGCCGGTCCGCCATGCGCTCGCATTTTGCCAAAGACCGGTCGATACCCGCTGCAAAGCAGCATCGCACCATTGCTGGCGCTCGGGGGCAATGTTAGGCCGTTTCGGCCGCATCAAGTCAGCGCGGCGCTGCCAAGAGGCCTCGATGATTCCCCGCTACGCCCGACCTGAAATGACCCGCATCTGGGAACCCGATACCCGCTATCGCATCTGGTTCGAAATCGAAGCCCATGCCGCCAGCGCTATGGCCGATCTCGGTATGATCCCGAAAGAGGCGGCCGAGGTTATCTGGCGCAAGGGCTCGCAGGCCAAATTCGAGGTCGCGCGCATCGACGCCATCGAGCAGGTCACCAAACACGACGTCATCGCGTTCCTGACGCACCTCGCAGAAATTGTCGGCCCGGAAGCCCGTTTTGTCCACCAAGGCATGACCTCGTCGGACGTGCTCGACACGACTTTGAACGTCCAGCTGCAGCGCGCAGCCGACATTCTGATTGCCGATCTTGACCGGCTACTCGAAGCCCTCAAAATGCGGGCCTTCGAGTTCCGCACCACGCCCACGATTGGCCGCAGCCACGGCATCCACGCCGAACCGACCACGTTCGGCCTGAAACTCGCCTGCGCCTATGCCGAGTTCGAGCGCGGCCGCGAGCGCATGATCGCCGCCAAACACGAAGTCTCGACCTGCGCCATTTCCGGCGCCGTCGGCACGTTCGCCAACATCGATCCGCGCATTGAAGAGTATGTCGCCGAGCGCATGGGACTGCGTCCCGAACCGGTCTCAACCCAGGTTGTGCCGCGCGACCGCCACGCCATGTATTTTGCAACACTCGGCGTCGTTGCCTCGTCAATCGAACGGCTGGCAACCGAAGTCCGGCATTTGCAGCGGACCGAAGTACTCGAAGCCGAGGAGTATTTCTCGCCCGGCCAGAAAGGCTCGTCTGCCATGCCCCACAAGCGCAATCCGGTGCTGGCGGAAAACCTCACCGGGTTGGCCCGCATGGTGCGCAGCTATGCTCTGCCGGCGATGGAGAACGTGGCGCTCTGGCACGAGCGCGATATCTCGCACTCCTCAGTCGAGCGCTATATCGGCCCCGACGCCACCATCACGCTCGACTTCGCGCTCAATCGCCTTGCCGGCATTATCGAGAAGCTGGTCGTCTACCCCGACAACATGAAAAAGAATCTCGACAAGCTTGGCGGATTGCACAATTCGCAGCGCGTGCTGCTGGCTTTGACGCAAGCCGGCGTGTCACGCGAAGACGCCTATACCATGGTCCAGCGCAACGCCATGAAGACCTGGGAAGACGGCAAGGACTTCCTGACCGAACTCAAAGCCGACGCGGAGGTCACGAAAGCGGTTCCCGCCAAGGACCTCGAAACCATGTTCGATCTCGGCTACCACCTCAAACACATCGACACGATCTTCAAGCGGGTATTTGGTTAGGATTGCTCAGAATGTACACCGTCATCGGAACACCCAAGGCCCGCCCGTTTCGCGTCACCTGGATGCTGCGCGAGCTTGATCAGCCCTACACACTAAACCCCGTGCCGCCGCGCGATGCGTCGCTCATCGCCATCAATCCGTCGGGTAAAGTGCCGGTTTTGAAGGATGGCGACGACTATGTGATCGACTCGGTCGCCATTTGCCAATACCTGGCCGACAAGCACGGC
>JANORU010000068.1:0-7357 GCA_031415475.1 Hyphomicrobium sp. | reverse complement strand
TGCAGGATCGAGCCGCGACAGAACGGCGTTAGGGGCCTGTGGGCCTTGTGCCGTGAAGGGCTGAGACCTATTGCAAGCCTAGGTTTGAGGCGCTGGGTCTGACATGCTTTTATGGGTAGCATTTGCTGTGCTTACCGCCATTGTTGCGGCCGCGCTTTTGCGACCTCTGACAGGCTCATCAGCGTCGTCTCTCGACGCCACCAGCGCGGACGGTGCCGTCTATCGTGATCAGCTTTCCGAAATCGATGCCGACGTTGCTCGTGGGTTGATCGGTGAGGGCGAAGCCAAAGCCGCCCGCACCGAAGTCGCCCGCCGGTTGCTCAAGACGACCGAAGCGTCCGCGCCAGATATCACCGCTGAACGCGCCGTTGCATCAGGGAAGCGGGCTGAGACAGTGCTGCGGGCCGCCGTCGGGTTTGTCGTGCTGGCAAGCATCGGTCTCTATGTCGCCTTCGGGTCGCCCGCATTGCCCGGCCTTCCCCATTCCAGCCGGCTGGCAACACCGGTCGAAAAAGCCCCCGTCATGGAGCTGATCGCGCGCGTCGAGGAACGCCTGCGGGACCACCCCGAGGATGGCCAGGGCTGGGATGTCATCGCGCCGATTTACTTGCGGCTCGAACGGTTCGGCGATGCGCGCGAGTCCTATGCCAATGCCATGCGGCTGCTCGGCGAAACGCCCGGGCGGCTGGCGTCGTTCGCGGAAGCCGCGTTCCGGGCCAGCGACGGGGTCGTGACGCCTGAGGTGCGTGCGGCGGCGGAACGGCTGAAGGCACTGGCACCCGATCGTGCCGATGCCGCCATGTGGCTGGCGCTTGGCACCGAGCAGGATGGAGCGACGGCGGCGGCGATCGATGCCTATAAGGCGATCATCGCGCGCGAACCGGCGAATTCAATATGGGCCAAAGCGGCCGAGGCGCGCGTCACGGCGCTCGAAGGCGGCGCGTCAGCTTCTCCGCAGCCAGGGCCGTCAGAGCCAGGGCCTTCAGAAAAAGACATCGAGGCGGCCGGCAAGATGAGCGCCGCCGAGCGGTCGCAATTGGTCGGTCAGATGGTCGAGCGGTTGTCGGCGCGGCTCAAGGCCAACGGCAGCGACTTGGCGGGCTGGATGCAGCTGATGAATTCGTATGTTGTGCTTGGCAGGAAAGATGACGCGGCACGCGCCTTCGCCGATGCCAAGGGCAACTTCAAAGACAATGGCAAAGCGCTCGGCGACCTCGATGTTCTGGCAAAATCGCTCGGTATCGGATCGTGATTGAAGAGCTCAGACAAGTGGACTTCGCATGACGCGCAAGCAACGCCGCGCAGTATTGATCGGATCGGGTGTCGCGGTGCTGTCTCTCGCCGCGATCCTGATGATGTTCGCGTTCCGCGATTCGATCGTGTTCTTCCATACGCCGAGCGATATTACCGGGGGTAAGATTGCGGAGGGCACGCGGTTTCGTCTGGGCGGGCTCGTCAAGGATGGCTCCGTCAGGCGCGGCAATGGCACCATGGTTGACTTTGCGGTGACCGACACGCTGGCCAATGTCGAGGTGTCCTATAACGGCATCTTGCCGGATCTGTTTCGCGAGGGGCAGGGTGTGGTGACCGAGGGTAAAATGACGGGCGGCAAATTTCTTGCCGATACCGTGCTCGCAAAGCATGATGAGACCTACATGCCGCCCGAAGTTGCCAAGGCGCTCAAGGAAAAGGGCGTGAAACTCGGAGCCGGGGCCACGATGCCCGCAATATCCAAGCCGTAGAACCGGAGCGCCTCGCCTCATGATCGTTGAACTCGGCCATTTCGCACTGATCCTGGCGCTCGCTGTGGCGCTGGTGCAAATGGTCGTGCCGGCGTGGGGGGCCAGGACGCGCGATGCCCAGTTGATGGCTGTTGGCAGTCCGGCGGCCGTTGCCCAGCTCGCTCTGATGATGCTGGCGTTTCTGGCGCTCACCCACGCCTATGTGACGTCTGATTTCTCGGTCGCCAACGTGGTGGCGAATTCGCATTCGACCAAGCCGCTGATCTATCGCATCTCGGGCGTGTGGGGCAACCACGAGGGCTCGATGGTCCTTTGGGTGTTGATCCTGGCGCTGTTCGGCGCGGCCGTTGCGGTGTTCGGCAACAATCTGCCGGCAACACTTAAGGCTAATGTGCTGTCGGTGCAGTCGTCGATCGCGGTCGCGTTCCTGCTGTTTATCGTGATGACGTCGAACCCGTTCGAGCGGCTCGACCCGGCGCCGTTCGAAGGCCAAGGCCTCAATCCAATCCTGCAGGATCCCGCGCTCGCCTTCCATCCGCCGTTGCTCTACACGGGTTATGTCGGCTTCTCGATCGCGTTTTCTTTTGCCATCGCGGCACTCATTGAAGGCCGCACCGATGCCGCCTGGGCGCGCTGGGTCAGGCCATGGACGCTCGCCGCCTGGATGTTTCTGACGCTCGGCATCGCCATGGGATCGTGGTGGGCGTACTACGAACTTGGCTGGGGCGGCTGGTGGTTCTGGGACCCGGTCGAGAACGCCTCGTTCATGCCGTGGCTGGCGGGCACGGCGCTGCTTCACTCGGCGCTGGTCATGGAAAAGCGCGAGGCGTTGAAGGTCTGGACCATTCTGCTGGCAATCCTGACGTTCTCGCTCAGCCTTCTCGGAACGTTTCTCGTGCGCTCGGGCGTGCTGACCTCGGTGCACGCGTTCGCGGTTGATCCGGAGCGCGGCGTATTCGTACTGGCGATCATGACGCTGTTTACCGGCGGCGGTCTGGCCCTGTTTGCCATGCGCGCCGAAACACTGCGCCAGGGTGGTATCTTCGCGCCTCTGAGCCGCGAGGGCGCCCTTGTTCTCAATAATATCCTGCTGACGACGTCGTGCGCGACGGTGTTGATCGGCACGCTCTATCCGCTGCTTCTTGAGTCCTTGACCGGCGAGAAGATTTCCGTTGGTGCGCCGTACTACAACATGACGTTCGTGCCGCTCATGCTGCCGCTGCTGCTGGCGCTGCCGTTCGGGCCGTTTCTGTCGTGGAAGCGCGGCGACATTCGCGGCGTGGCGCAAAGGCTGACGGCGGCGGGAGTGCTTGCTGTTGTTGCGATAGCCATCACGCTCGCCCTGTCGGAGCGCGGCCCGTGGCTGGCGCCGTTTGCGATTGCGCTCGGCGTCTGGGTGATGGCCGGTGCCGTATCGGAATTGCTGTTCCGCATCAAAGCCGGCAGCGCCGGGTTCGAAGAATCTTTCCGAAGATTGGGCAATCTACCGCGCTCGGTGATCGGCACGACACTGGCGCATTTCGGTGTCGGCGTGATGGTCGTTGGCATCGCTGCCACCACCGCTTATCGCAGCGAAAAAATTCTCGTCATGAAACCGGGAGAAACCGCCGAGATTGGCGGCTTCGCGCTGACCTTCAAGGGTGTCGCGCCCAACAAGGGGCCAAACTACACCGAGCTGGTGAGCGTGTTCGACGTGACGCGCGGTGGCGCGCCAGTGGTCACACTCGAGCCCGCCAAGCGGATTTACGATGCGCCGCCGCAGCCGACCACGGAAGCCGGTATTCATGGCTCATGGCGCGGCGATCTCTATGCCGTGCTCGGCGACGCCCAGAATGAAGATGGCGGCTACGCCGTGCGCCTCTACTTCCATCCGCTCGTTCGTCTGATCTGGGGCGGCGCACTGATTATGTTTATCGGCGGCGCCGTTTCGCTGAGTGACAGGAGATTGCGTGTTGGCGCACCGAAGCGCGCAGCACCTAAGCCGTTGCCGGTTCCGGCGGAATGAGCAACGGAACACAAGCTCGGCGAGCGAGGTTGATTGCAGCGCTTTTTGCAAGTCTCTGGCTGTCGGGCGCGGCACTTGCCGTCCAGCCCGACGAAATTCTGAAAGATGCCGCCCTCGAAACTCGCGCCCGCGCTTTGTCGTCGGAGCTGCGCTGTCTGGTCTGCCAGAACCAGTCGATCGATGACAGTGACGCGCCGCTCGCCCGCGATCTGAGACTGCTGGTTCGCGAACGCCTGTCGGCGGGCGATAGCGACAAGGCCGTGATGGACTATATCGTTCAACGCTACGGCGATTTCGTGCTTTTGAGGCCACCCGTGAACTCGGCAACGCTGCTGCTGTGGCTGGCCCCGCTATTGGCGCTGCTGTTTGGCGCGTTGAGTGCCTGGCGGCTGTTCCGCCGGCCGGCTGAAACGGCGGCAGATACCGGCAGTCCGTCTCTCTCGGCCGACGAACAGCGCCGGCTCGACAACCTGCTGCACGACCAAGCCGGCAATTGATATTGCGAATTAGAGCCCGCCGCGCCCGCTGTGGCGGCCGCTCGACGGTTGTTCCTCGCCACCGGTGGCGTGTGAGGGTTCGGCGCTTTTGTTGGTGGTGCTGACGCTCGGCCGTGTGATCGCGAGCAAGGTCAGGCGGCGAAGCAGGTCTTCCGAGGCGAGACCCGTCGGCACGCGCCGTTCGCTGCGCTCGAAGGCCTCGATGGCATCGCGCAGACGAGGGCCGAAGCGGCCGTCACGCGCGCCTGCGTAGAACCCGGCGGCACCGAGCGCCGTCTGGATGCGCAGGAGTCCGTCTTTCCCGCTAACGATCTTGGCGCGCCGGAACACGTCGGCCGGATCGGCGAAGGCGAGTGCGCTCACAGCGGTGTTGGCGATCTTGGTGGCGCGAAATCGATGCACGACGGTGCCGGCCTCGGTTCTGATGCGCGATTGCAGATAGGTGCCGACGTTGAGGCCGACGACCTCGGGTCCATCGTTGCCGTCGACGAGCAGCGGCGATCCCGACGAGGCGCCACCGGTATCGCAGGTGTGAAGCAGCAGCGTTGCGGGATCGGAAAAGTCCTGTGCAACCGTCTTGCTGTCGGCGGTGCCGGCACTGCGGCCAACCGTACAGGGCGGGCTCAGGGTCAACCGCCATTTTCCAAAATCACCGTGAAATCCGACCTGATAGACAGAAACAGCGTTGGCCGTCGCGACAAGGGCGGCCGGCTGGCGGCGGCTGAGACGAAGTCCGCCGCTTTTGCACACCGGTGCTTGAAGCCGGACAAGCGCCCAATCCTTGGTCGCTTCGATCGGCGGCCGGATGCTGAGGCTGACGGAGCCGGCCATGACGAACGAGTCGGCTTGGGCGCGACTGGCCCCGGCGATGCGGCTTTGGGGGGCGAGCGGTGCTCCCGGTAATCGAAATGTCATGCGCGAGAGCGGCAGCGCCCGCTCGCCACGCGTGCGATACAAACAATGAGCGGCCGTGACGACCGTTCGCTCATCAACGCAGAAGGCTGTGCATATCGATTTCGAGCGCGGCTCGTACAGCAGGCCAATCTTGCTTTGCAGTGATTTCAGATTGGACGGCAGGAGCACGCGCTCATCACTGCCAAAGACGGCGGAATGTCCCGGCGATGAGTGGGCAAACAGGACGGGCGACGTGAGCGCAAAGAGCGCCAGAATGGGCAAAACGCGTCGCGGTGTCATGCGATGAACCTCGTGCCCCGGGCGCCCATCCTCCAAATCATTACCAACTGTTAAGGCGGCCGCAAGGCATCCGTAAGGCCGAAGTCCTTACTCCTCCTACGAAGAAGCGCGATTAGCTTCGCTCTGTGGAGATATCCCTCATGAAGTCGCCGAATACCGACCCCGCATTGGTCTCAACGCCGGCACAAGGTCCGTTTCGCCCGGAAAATCGTCGCATGGCGCACCGGTTGGGTGCAGCCGGCGCGGTCGCCTGCCTCGGCATTCTCGCCCTTGGCACGCTGACCCAGTCCAATCCCGCTGTCGCGCAGTTGAAGGCGGAAGCGCCGACGATTGAAACGCCGTTTGGCCGCGCGCCGCTGTCGTTTGCCGATTTGATCGACAAGGTGAAGCCGTCGGTCGTCAGCATCTCGGTCGTCAACTCCGGCAACAGCAAGGTTGCCAATAAAGGCCCGGAAGGCGGCAAGGGCGGCTTGCCGGAAGGCTTTCCAGAAATTCCCGAGGACAGCCCGTTCTATGAATTCTTCAAGAACCTGCCGAAGGACTTCAAAGGTCCGCAGCAGCAGCGCCCGCAGCAGGCGCAGGGCTCTGGCTTTGTGATTTCAGCTGACGGCTATGTCGTCACAAATAACCACGTCATCGACGGCGCCGATAAGATTCAGGTCAGCTTCGACGATCAAGAGAAGCTTGATGCCGAACTGATCGGCTCCGATGCGCGCACCGATCTGGCGCTCATCAAGATCAAGGGCACGAAAACATTTCCGGCCGTCAAGTTTGCGACCACCCCGCAGCGAGTTGGTGATTGGGCGATTGCCGTCGGCAATCCGTTCGGCCTCGGCGGCACGGTGACGGCTGGCATCGTCTCGGCACTCGGCCGCGACATCGGCTCGGGTCCGTATGATTACCTGCAGATCGACGCGGCCGTGAACCGGGGCAACTCGGGCGGACCGACCTTCAATCTCAGCGGCGAAGTGATCGGCGTCAACACCGCCATCTACAGTCCGTCGGGCGGCAACGTCGGCATCGCCTTCGCGGTGCCGGCCAAGACAGCGCTCGAAGTCATCGATCAGTTGAAGTCGAAGGGCTCGGTCAGCCGCGGCTGGCTTGGCGTCAAGATCCAGAACGTCGACGAGGATACGGCGGCGGCACTCGGGCTTCCCGATGCCAAGGGTGCTCTCGTCAGCGATCTGACGCCGAAGGGTCCTGCGGAAGAGTCCGGCCTCAAGGCTCAGGATGCGATCCTGCAGGTCAATACCGAAAAGATCAACGATAGCCGCGACCTTGCCCGCAAGATCGCCGACTACGCGCCGGATACGACCGTCGATGTCAAGGTCTGGCGCAACAACGCCGAACAGACGGTCAAAGTGAAGCTCGGCAAGTTCCCCGGTTCGTCGGAAGAGATCGCCAAGCTCGAAGGCGGCAAGCCACCTGAGGACACCAACGACAAGGGTACTGCGCTCGAGCAGCTCGGCATCACGCTCGCTCCGGTCAAAGCCTCCGACAAGGACAAGGGCGGCGTCGTCATCTCAGAGGTCGATCCTAAGTCGGATGCCGCCGAGAAGGGCCTGAAGCCGGGCGACATTATACTGCAGGTGGCCGGCGAAGCGGTGACGACACCCGCTGAAGTCGCGGCCAACGTGAAAAAGGCTCAGGATCTCGGCCGTACGGCTGTGATGCTGTCCGTCAAGGCCCAGGATCAGCAGCGGTTCGTGCCGGTGCAGCTCACCAAGAAGGACAAGGGTTGAGCCACCTCGTTAACTGATCAAAGCGAGGCGGGCGGGCGCCATTCGGGGTAACCCGGTCATTGCCAAGACTTTCCGCAAAGTCTTTAAATTCCTTCATCATTTCATTAAACCCGAACGGATCGTCCGAACCTTTGCCGGAGGGCGGACCGAAGCGGAAATAGAGATCGCCGTGCCCAT
>JANORU010000067.1:0-16521 GCA_031415475.1 Hyphomicrobium sp. | reverse complement strand
AAAGGAAGTTCTGTTGCGGACGCTCGATCACCTGTGGCGCGATCATATCGTGACGCTCGAGCATCTGCGTCAGGTCATCGGTTTCCGCGCCTTCGGCCAACGCGATCCGCTCAATGAGTACAAGAGCGAGAGCTTCGTTCTGTTCGAGAGCATGCTTGCCAAGCTGCGCGAAGCGACAACCGGCCAGCTGATGCACGTCGAACTGATGCCGGCCGAGGAGCAGCCGATGCTGCAGCCGGTCGAGCTACCGCCGATGGAAGCCCATCATATCGATCCGACGACCGGCATCGATGAACTGCAGCCGGAAATGCCGGCTGAGGCGGCCGACGAACTGCGCATGATCGACCGGGCGATTGCCAATCGCGGCCGCGGCGTGGCGCCAGAACCGCGCCGCGCGATGCCGCTGCAAACCCGCAAGGCCGAAGGCGCGTTCGATCCCACCGACCCGGCAACGTGGGGCAAAACTGCCCGCAATGCGCCGTGCCCGTGCGGCTCCGGCAAGAAGTACAAACAGTGCCACGGTAAACTGGACTGAGCAGGCACTGCCGCCATTGTTAGCTTAGTGGCCCGCCGCGGCCGGCGCCTTTGCGGGCTCGGCCGCAGGTCCGTTGCCGTGTCCGGCAATCCGGTCGGACAGCGCCAGCAGCACACTCGACGTCACGAACACGACGTGGATGACCACCATCCAGAACAGCGTCTTTTCCGTCTCCGGCGTTACGGTCGTGATCGACATGAATTTTTTCAGGAGCTGTACGGCCGAGATCGCGACAATCGACGACAACAACTTCAATTTCAGGGCACTGAAATCGATGGTACCCATCCATTCTGGCCAGTCCTTGTGGGACGAGTGATCGATCTTCGAGACGAAGTTTTCATAGCCCGAAAAAATGACGATGATCAGCAGCGATCCCGTCAACGCCAGATCGACCAGCGTCAGCACGCCGAGGATGACATCGGACTCCGAGGCCGTGAAGGCATGGACCGCCAGATGGAAGCACTCGGCCGTGAACTTGATGAGCAGCACGACGATCGACAACGCCAAGCCAAGGTAGAACGGCGCCAACAGCCAGCGGCTGGCGAAGATGATCTTTTCGACAAACGACTCGACCGCCTTGGCGGTGGTCATGACGGGTTCGCTCATGATTTTTGGGGCAGCCATATCTGTGTTGCAAGGCAACGCTCTATGGCACGCGTACGCGCGCCGCGGCAAGTCTTCGATCTAGCACCTGATTTTCAGTGGGCTCGCGAACGCTCTCAGCCGTCACCGCGCGCTGCGCGCCGCGCTCAGTGCCGTTCTGAGGCCTTTTGAACCGCCGCCAAGCTTGGCGAGCCGTGAGCCCCGCTTGTTGCGCAGCGCCGCGTACTTGCGGCAGCTGGCAAGGCCCCAATCACACGGCAATGGCTCGCCTGCGACGCGCCCGTTGGCCGTCCGCGGTAGAGGCGGAGGGTTAAGGTTGGGGACGAGTTCGTAACTCAGATCGGCGCTCCCCGTCTGGACGTTCAGGTCTGCGAGGCTCGCCGACGGCAGCGGGCTCATCGCCGCTCCGCTCAGGATCGGTGAGGGTGCCTCGGGAGATAACAGCGCCGCCGCCGGCTGGGGTTGTTGCAACGGGACAAGCAACGCGGATTTGTCCCGGGCTCGGATAGCGGCGGCCGTTCGGCCGCACACGGCTAAAGGGCTCGGGCCGCCCGCCTCCAGCGGGCCGGTGGTCGTGTCATCCTGAAAGAGATAGCGGTTGTCGCACACGCTGACGCGCGGCGGCCGCCGGGTTTTTTCGAAGCTGTCGTAGCCTTCGCTCAGGTTGGCCCAGAAGCCCGCCCATTCGCTGGTTTTGTTCTTGGCGAGATTGGCCGCCGTCATCCGGAACGGGAAGACGTGCGCCTGGATGTGGCGCTGGCCGCCGCGCAAGGCCGCCGATGCCAGCTCATAGACTTCCGAGATCACCGGATTGGTCATGGCAAAGCAGCCGACCGACGAGCAGCCACCGTGCACCAGAATGTAGGAGCCGTCGCGATTGAGCGCCTGATCGTAGGCGTTGGGAAATCCGAGGTTCAACGACTTCGGCCAGCGGCCAACGTGATGCAATTGCCGTGACGTGATGGTGTAGAAGCCTTCCGGCGTCTGCTTGTCGCCTTCGCGCTGCTTGGGCCCGACCGTGCCGGACCAGTGACAGATCGGATAGGTGGCGAACAGTTCGTAACGGCCGTCCTTCTCCATCCACAGTTCGAGTTCGGATTCGGATTTGAAGATCCGGATCAGGAGAGAGGCGCCAAGCTGCATGCCCTTCTCAGTCAGCCGTGTGGCCGTTTGGCCGACATCGGGCGTGTTTGGTAATGGCGTGCGGCCGTTGGCCCAGGCGCGCTGGCGCTCGACGCGATCCGGCGCGACGTCTTTCAATTCGATCGACACAGCGAAGGCGGGTGTGGCGGCGAGCGCAACAGCCATCGGCACAGCGGCCGCAAGACGGCGGACGCTCGCCCGCGCGGCATTCGAAATCCGGAAACGTTTAGGTCCCGCTGTCACGGCTTGACACTCACTGAATAACACCCCGCCAAACTACCCGGTAAACCGTACTCGGCACAACCCGCTTCAAGCGAGGCGTGGCGGCATGGCCACTGATTTGCCAACTCTCGAACAGCTTAGGGTTCAATCCGCTGTGTGGATAAACCATGTCCTTGTGACGCCTCATGATCCGGCGCTGCTGGCCGTCCGGCATTGCTCGACGATCGGCCCGCTCAAATCGCGGCTTTGGCCGGCCGCGGCGAAAGTATAAGTCTTGCCGCACACGTAAACCTTTGGCGGTACGCGCTCGGCCTCGAACAGGTCGTAGCCGGCTTTCAGGCTTGTCCAGAACGGCGCGTCGGGCTTATCGCGGAAACGGTCCAAGTTGAGGGCGGTCATGCGGAACGGCAGCACCTGGACCTGGAACCTCTTCTGCCCGCCATCGAACGCGGCGGAAATGATCGTCCAGATCTCGTCGATCACCGGATTGGTCATGGCATAGCAGCCGACCGAACCGCAGCCGCCGTGCACCATCAGGAACGATCCCGTCCGGCCGTGGGCGCGGTCGAAGGCATTTGGGAATCCAAGATTGAACGAGCGATGCCACCGGCTCTTAGGATTGAGCGATTTTGGTTCGACCGAATAAAAACCCTCCGGCGCTTGCCGGTCGCCGGTCTTGATTTTCGGCCCAAGCTTTCCCGACCAGCGGCAGATCGGATAGGTCGCGAACCGTTCGAACTTGCCATCGCGCGCCAGCCAGAGTTCGAGTTCGAACTCGCGCTTGAAAATCCTCATGAACACCGGCGCGCCGATCTTGAAGCGGCCGCCACTCAATCGTGCATCGAGTTTTGTGAGATCGGGCGTTCCGGCCAGCGGAATGCCGAGCGAGGCCTTGAGGTAGCGCTGATGGCGCTCAAGATCGATCAGCTTCTGATCGGGATCGAACGACGGCATCAGCCACAGGAGAGCCAGCGCGAGCGCGAACAGGACAAGGGCTAGGAGGCGTATCCCTCGCCGCCGGCGCTTTGGCCGAGGACTGGACGGCCGATCAGAATTTTGCGAACCCATGCGGCAGCCGTCTAGCCACGAAGTATGGGCTTATTGCGACGACAGACCGACCGGAACAGCCTGCGCCCTGGTGTCCGTTGCAGCGCCGACTTCGCCCGGAATTGATGCCGTCGCACCCGCGACCGGTGGCGCAGTTTGGGTATCCGGCGCCGACAATCCCGACGCCATGATCTCGTTGGTATCTTTGTTTTTGGCACCTGGAACGATCGTGCCTTGCTGAGCAATCTGCTGATCATAAGGACGCGGCGTGAAGGGTGCGAGCTGCGGCTTCTGGAACCGCGGGCACTGCCCGTCCGGATTGATCCGCGCGCCAACAGGAAGGGCCACATCGACCACGTAGCGGCGCTCGCACACGGCGACGGTGGGAGGTACGCGATTAATTTCGAAGTAATCGTAGCCCTGCTTCAGGGTTGTCCAGAACTTGAACCACTTGTGCTTTTTGAAGCGGCCGATCTTCTCATCGGTCATGCGGAACGGGAAGGCGTGGACTTCAAAGCTCGACTGCCCGCCGCGGAAGGCCTCGCGCGCGACGGCGTAGATTTCCTCGACCAGCGCGTCGGTCATGGCGTAGCAGCCGGCCGATTTACAGGCGCCGTGCACCATCAGGAATTCGCCGGTGCGGCCGTTTGATTTATCGTAGGCGTTCGGAAAGCCCATGTTGAACGCGACATGGAAGCTCGAGTTCGGCTTCATCTGCGCCGGCGTGATCGTGTAGAAGCCCTCCGGCGCCTGCTTGTCGCCGATCGAGACTTTCGGACCGATTTCACCCGACCAGTTGCAGATCGGGTAGGTCTTGAAGTGGTAGAAGCGGCCGTCGTCGCGCGCTTTCCAGATTTCGAGTTCGGATTCTTCCTTGAACAGGCGAATGAAGATCGCCTTGTCGGAGGCCATGCCTTTTTCGCCCATCAGGGCGACGGTCTCTTTGACGAGCGGTTGTTCGGCGGCGGTCAGGGTCGGCGGTGCACTGGCGCAGGCGGCAACCCACATCCCGGCGGCGACGCATGCCAGGATCGGATTGAACTTAGCCGTTTCCAGTCGACGTCCGAGACCGGTCGAACGCATTCGCACGTCCTTTCGCGCAACGCGCGCACCCTAGCTTTTGCGAACGCTCAACAATAACTTGAGGTTAGGCGAATCCCCGTTGGCCCGCATAAGGGACGAGCGGGGCCCCACTGTCAACCGCGCCACCAAGGCCCAGTACCTTGCCAGAAACGTGGCACGGGTGAGGCAAAAGCAACGCTACTACCTGAGGTTAATCTTTAGAGCGAGCGGCCGATCTCTAAGAACCGGTCGCGCCGCTGTTTGCGGATATCCGACGCGGTCTTGCCCTCGAATTCGGCGAGCGCCTTGGCAATGGCGTCGCCGGTCGCCTTCATGATCTGGTCGTGGTCGCGATGCGCGCCGCCAACCGGCTCGCGGACAATGACGTCGATAACGCCGAGTTCTTCAAGGTCCTGAGCCGTGATCTTCATGTTGGTCGCGGCTTCCATCGCCTTGGCCGAGTCGCGCCACAGGATCGAGGCCGCGGCTTCGGGCGAGGCAACCGTGTAGATCGCGTGCTCGAGCATCAGAATGCGATTGGCGGTGGCGATGGCGACCGCACCGCCTGATCCGCCTTCACCGATGACAACCGCAATCAGCGGCACGCCGATCTGCAGACAGCAATCGGTCGAGCGGGCAATCGCTTCCGCCTGGCCGCGCTCTTCGGCTTCGATGCCCGGATAGGCGCCGGCGGTATCGCACAGCGTGATGACCGGCAGATTGAACCGCTCGGCCAATTCCATTAAGCGCACGGCTTTGCGATAGCCTTCGGGCTTGGCCATGCCGAAGTTGTGGCGCAACCGGCTTTCGGTGTCGGAGCCTTTTTCATGCCCGATCACCATCACCGAGCGGCCGCGAAACTTGCCGATGCCGCCGACGATCGCTTCATCCTCGCCAAAGTAGCGGTCGCCGGCGAGTGGGGTAAAATCCTGAATCATAGTTCGGATGTAGTCGAGGCAATGCGGCCGCTCGGGATGGCGGGCGACTTCGGTTTTCTGCCACGGCGTCAGCTTGCCGTAGGTATCGGCGAGCGCTGCCCGCGCCTTCTGCTCGAGCTTCTTGATCTCTTCGCTGATCGACACCGTGTTCTCGGTGCCTTCGATCGCGCGCAGTTCATGCACCTTGCGTTCGAGCGCTTCGATCGGCTTTTCGAAATTCAAGTAGTGGCGCACCATGGCTCAGCCTGACGTCCTGTTGCCTCGACGACTATATAGTAGGTTCTGGCCGGTGTTTGAGCCCCCTCGACGCGCCCTGTCAAGAACGAGGGTTAACGGCCAGCAAATGTGCCGCTGGCGGCGGGGTAAGGGCCAGTGCGCGCTTGTAATTCCAAAAGTTATCCCCGCACTCGAAACCTCAGCGATACTCCACCCGTCCCGCATCACTCGGGGCGTCTTCGCGAGACGTTGTGGTGATGGATGCGGGATCAGGATCGGAAGGACACGATTAGCTGTAACGTACAGCAACCCTTCCGCAGCGTTCGCACCCCCTGTCCGCAAGGCAGGCACCTGGATTGTCCTGGGTTAAGGGTAGTTCGCTGAGGCCAGGGTAACAGCTCAGACCCCCGGTTAGAAGCCTGTCAAGCGGGGCGTCTCGTTGCCGGTGGCATGCCTTCGGCATGACGCCATCGGCGCATCTTTCGCGAGATGCGCCACATACCTTCGGAAGACCGAGGCACCGACGCGCCCCGCTCCCCCGATTTGGTCTTTGATATGTCCACGAGTCGAAAGACTGCGGGCTGCGGGAGCTATTTGATGGCGAGGGGACATGACCCGAACTCGCAGAGTTCGGGTCATGTCCCCTTACACAACGTCATGGCCGCGTCGCCGCGCAGCGGCGATTGCGTGCGTCGCGGCGGAGCCGCGCCAACACCGCACGCAACAGGCGGCCACCCACGGCAACGCGATGCGAGGTCGGTGTGTCGGGCTCGGCCGAGTTTAGTGGGCGTCGTGACATCGCGTATGTTGAGACTTGTCGTGGGTGGCCGCCTTTCGCCCGCTCACGCGGGCGATCGCTGCGCTATCGCTCCGCGACGCGGCCATGACGCTAATGGGGTGGTGAGGGCGGAGCACATCATCGACACGTCACTGCCCTACTGCCCTACTGCCCTACTGCCCTACTGCCCACTCACATCCCCGCGCAATTCGGCCCGCCGCCGCCCACTCTTTTTCATTGAAGGCGGCGCGCATCTCGTTTGCTGCAGCACCGAACTCACATGCCGGCGTAGTTCGGACCTCCACCCCCTTCGGGGCAAACCCAGGTGATGTTCTCGCTCGGGTCCTTGATATCGCAGGTTTTGCAGTGGACGCAGTTCTGCGCATTGATCTGAAAACGCGCGGTGCCTTTGTCGTCGGTGATCACCTCGTAAACGCCGGCCGGGCAATAGCGCTGCGCCGGCTCGGCCCACTCGGGCAGGTTGACGGCAATCGGAATGTTCGGATCGGCAAGCTTCAAATGAACCGGCTGATCTTCCTCGTGGTTGGTTGCCGAGAACGACACGCTGGTCAGCTTGTCGAACGTCAGGCGGCCGTCGGGCTTCGGGTAGGCGATCGGTTTGAACATCGACGCCGGTTTCAGCGACTTCGCATCGCTCTTGCCATGCCGCCAGGTGCCAAACGGCGACCAGCCGGCAAAGATCGTCCTGAACCACATGTCGACGCCGCCGAGCGGAACGCCGACGACCGTGCCGAACTTCGACCACATCGGCTTGGAATTACGTACGCGCTTTAAATCGCGGCCGATATCGCCATCGCGGACAGCTGCTTCATAGGCCGTCACCTCATCATGCGCGCGGCCGGCGCCGATCGCCGCATAAACCGCATTGGCCGCTTCGATGCCGGAGAGAATCGCGTTGTGGCTGCCTTTGATGCGCGGAACGTTGACCATGCCGGCGCCGCAGCCGAGCAATGCGCCGCCGGGAAAAACGAGTTTCGGCAGCGATTGCCAGCCGCCTTCGGTGATGGCGCGTGCGCCATAGGCGATGCGCTTGCCGCCCTCGAACAGGCCGCGAATGGTCGGGTGGGTCTTGAACCGCTGGAATTCGTCGTACGGCGAGATGTACGGGTTGTCGTAATTGAGATGGATGACGTAGCCGACGGCGACCAGATTCTGGCCGTAGTGATAGAGGAACGAGCCGCCGCCGGTGCGGTTGTTGAGCGGCCAGCCGAAGGTGTGCTGCACCAGTCCCGGCTGATGCTTATCAGGCGCGACCTCCCAAAGTTCCTTGAGACCGATGCCGTACTTCTGCGGATCCGCCTTGGCGTCGAGCGCGAACCTCTTGATGAGCTCCTTGGTCAGCGAGCCGCGCGCGCCTTCGGCGAACAGAGTGTACTTGCCCTTCAATTCCATGCCGCGGGTGAAGCTGTCTTTCGCCTCGCCATCGCGGCCGACGCCCATATCGCCGGTCGCGACGCCGATAACGGCACCTTTTTCGTCGTACAAGACTTCGCTGGCCGCGAACCCGGGATAGATCTCGACGCCGAGTTCAGCGGCTTGTTCTCCGAGCCAGCGGGTCAGCGCGCCCAGACTGACGATATAGTTGCCGTGATTGTTCATCAGCGGCGGCATCATGAAATTCGGCAGGCGGATATCGCCGGCCGGGCCAAGCACCAGGAAGCGATCTTCGGTGACGGCGGTTTCGACCGGCGCCCCGCGCGCTTTCCAATCGGGGATCAGGCGGTTGAGGCCAACCGGATCGATCACCGCGCCCGACAGAATGTGCGCGCCGACTTCGGAGCCCTTCTCGATGACGACGACGGACACCTCGCCGCCGGCTGTCGCCGCCAACTGCTTCAACCGGATGGCCGCCGCAAGACCGGCTGGACCGGCGCCGACAACGACCACGTCGAAGTCCATGCCGTCCCGAGGTGGGCCGTCGCGGGGTGGAAGGTCCGAAGTGTCGAGCGCCATCAGGGGTCAACTCCCGCCATTTTTCTTTGAATTCTCTGACTTCGATTAGGTCTCGCCCGCCGCTAGCGTCAAGCGCGCCGGGCCATCCGTCACAGGCAATCGCCGCTCGATGGGTGGACAGCGTTTCTCCGGCCGGTCATCTTGCCGGGATGGCGGATCGTGCTCCCAAAGATATCCTCGCGGCCGTGCTCGGCTGGTATGCTGACGTTGGCGTTGATTGTGCCGTTGCGGATGAGGCCGAGGCCTGGCTCTCGGATACGCCACGGGCACCGGGAATTACGTTCGCCATGCCGGCGATGGACACTGTTGAGGAACGGCCCACAGGACGGCCCTCAGGACTGCCCACTGGCGGCGCATCGGCACCTGTTCGCGCCCCGGCCCCCCCCGCCACGCCGCCGCGGCGCACGTTTGAGCCAGCGCCGCGGCCGCAAGCGCCACCCGCACAGACTCGGGCGGTCGACGCCGCCGATCTCGAAGCCCTGCAAAAAGCCTTGGCCGCCTTCGATGGCTGCGGTCTCAAGGCGACGGCCAAGACCCTGTGTTTCTATCGCGGCGCACCGAAGGCGCGCGTCATGATCATCGGCGAAGCGCCGGGGCGCGATGAGGATTTGGAGGGCCGTCCGTTCGTCGGCAGGGCCGGACAACTGCTCGACAAGATGCTGGCGTCGATCGGTCTTGGCGAAAGCAATGTCCACATCACCAACATTGTGTATTGGCGTCCGCCCGGCAACCGCACGCCGACGCCGCAGGAAGCCGAGGCGTGCCGGCCGTTTCTCACGCGCCAGGTCGAACTGGTGGAGCCGGACGTCGTGCTGTTGCTCGGTGGTGCGGCGACAAAGCAGATTCTCGATACATCCGACGGCATCATGAAAATACGCGGCCGCTGGTTCGATATCGAATTTGGCAAACGAAAAGTAAAGGTCCTGCCAAGCCTGCACCCGGCGTACTTGCTGCGAACTCCAGCTGCCAAGCGGCAGGCGTGGCGGGATCTGCTCAGTTTGAAAAATGCTCTTTGATCGAAAATTGCATCGTATTTGATCAGTATACTTAAATTGACCTGAAGCCGCCTCATGTAATGTCTTCCGTAGACGGGTGATCGAAGGACGGTGCAACGCCGCACCGATGTCGACACGAGTTGACGCACACCAAAGGTCTTTGTGCCGTGAGTTCAGGATTTGTTTATCTGCGTCCGCTGACCGTCGCCTCGTCCCGCGGCAAAGGCCCCTATGCGCAATCGTCGATGGCGGCCTGGGGCCGGATGTTCGAATGGCTCAATCACAGCGGCATGATCCGTTCAACCGGCTGTGGATATGGCCTGCTGCTTGACGACCCGCGCTCGACCGCGCCAGATCAGCTGCGCTACGATGCGTGCGTCGAACTGATTGCCGGATTTACAGAGAGGCTTCCTGCAGATATCGGAACCCGCCGTTTGCCGGGCGGCGCCTATGCTCGCGTGCGGCACACGACCGGCTCGAACGGCCTTGGCGTTGCTATCAGCCGGCTCAGAGACGAATGGGTGCCGTCGCAGGGGTTGATCATGGATTCCCGCCGGCCGATCATCGAGATTTATCTGGACGACCCAAGCCTCGTTGGTCTCGAGCAGCTCCGCGTCGATATTTGTCTGCCCGTCAAAGCACAAGCCGAAGGCGAAGACCGCTCGGCGGCTTGATCGGTGACCTAAACCGGTAGTTACGCGACGACGCGACGCTGCAATCGCAGCGCCGTCATGGTAGTATCTGATCATGCCGCGCATCGATGAAACCCGTCCCTTTATCTCTGTTCGCATCGCCATCCTGACGATGTCGGATACCCGTTCGCTGGACGAAGACAAGTCGGGCAACGCGCTGGTCGAGCTGATCACGGCTGACGGTCACGCTGTCGCTGACCGCGCACTTGTCAAAGACGACGTTCAGGCCATCCGCGCCCAGGTCGAGCAGTGGATTAGCGACCCCACGATCGACGTGGTGATTACCACTGGCGGAACAGGCTTCACCGGCCGCGACGTCACGCCGGAGGCCGTGAAGCCGCTGTTCGAGAAAGAAATCGACGGCTTCTCCACCGTGTTTCACATGCTGAGTTTTGATAAGATCGAGACGTCGACCATTCAGTCCCGCGCCTGTGGCGGCTTGGCGCGCGGCACCTACATTTTCTGCCTGCCCGGTTCGCCCGGTGCGTGCCGAGACGCCTGGAACGGCATCCTGAAATGGCAGTTCGACAATCGCCACCGGCCCTGCAATTTCGTCGAGATCATGCCCCGGCTCGAAGAGCACCGGCGCAAATAACCTTAGCCTCGCGCAGGCAGAATGCGCCGGCCGATGATTGGGCCGGCTGCCTTGAAGTCGTGGGCGGTATCGACGTCGCTAAGCGTGTCCGTCGTCGCGATCTTCAATCCGGCGAGATTTCGAAGGGTGTCGGACCGTGCATCGCTGCTCGACCAGCGAACGCCTGAGAATGCGCGCGGCACGCGTGGCATCCGTCGGAGGCCGATCAGCCAGTAGCCGCCATCGGGCGATGGACCGATAACCGCATCAGCGCCGGCGAGGAGGCGAAAGCTTCTGCGGATGCGCGACGGAGTTATCCCCGGCACGTCGGACCCTATGATAATGACCGGCCCGGGCGGTAGTCCCGTCATCAGCCGGTCCAGCCGGCCGCCAAGGATCCCCCGCCCCTGAGCGACGCGGGCCGTGTCGAACCGGAACGCGGGAGAAGAAACGGCATGATCAGGCGCCACGGCGAGCACCACGGTCCACTCGGCTGGAGCATGGAGGCGGCCAACAAGATTGTTCAGGGCGGTACGGTAAAAGGAAGTCGCAGCAACGGTGCCAATGCCCCGCGCCAGCCTGGTCTTGACCTGCCCAGCCTTGGGCTCCTTGACCATGATGACGAGCCACTTCGTCCGCGCAGCAGGATTGGACGATGCGGGCGCTGGTTGTCTCAGCCTCTTGGAGGTCATTGCGGACGCGCTACGTTCGCCGCCCGGATGGTGCCGGATCGAGCGTTGATTTGGCTGGCGCAGATCGCCCGCGATAGAGTGCTTCCACTTTGCTGTCCGAAGCACCCGCGAAGTACAGCGCGAGACAGAGCTGGTTGCGGGCGACACGTGCGACATAGCCTTGCTCACGGTAGCGGGCAGCACTGGTCACGGCTCGGGCTGTAAGAACTTCGATGCGGCGACGACTGATGCGGCGAACGAGGTCGACATCTTCCATGATCCGCCGGTTCGAATAGCCACCGAGCTCGTCATAGAAACTTCTCGAGATCAGCAAACCCTGGTCGCCATAGGGAAGTTTCATCAGCCGGTTTCTGACCGCTACTGCGCCTTCCAGCAGCCGGGGTGCCAAACCTTTTTGATCGACGGCGAAGCGAAATGCGGCGGCGCGCCTTGGTCGGCCCTCGCGCGACGCCCGTTCGATGAACGCCAAACTATCCTCGGTCCATGTGGGATCGAGTATCGTGTCGGCATGAAGGAACAGCAGCCAGGGAAACCGCGCTTTTGCCGCCCCCGCACGGAGTTGCTCGCCCCGTCCCGCCGGCCCCTTGACGATATCGGCACCGGCGTCATCGGCAATATCGAGCGTCCTGTCGCGCGATCCGCCGTCGCTGACAATGACCTGGCGGACCACGCCATCAACGCTAGCGCTGACGAGACCTCGCAGAGTTTGCGCAAGGGTCACCTCGGCATCGAGGGTGGGAATGACGACGCTGATCATGACTGGCGATCTTCCACAACTGCTGCAGAGCAACAAGCGCGCTTTTCGACAGGTGGGAGTCCGAGCTCTTGCAAAGTTCTTGTTTTGTTCTCGGTATCGTGTTAGTCGGGGGCGACGTTGCCAACAGCAAACGAGGTGGTCCAACGTGACCGGCGCTAATCGACAGCCTTTAGACAGTGGGCAGCGCCCTTCCGGCGTTTCGAACGGTTCGATGGCGGTCGCTGCGGACCTGCGTCGCGGCCGGGGTGCTGCCAGCAATGCCAGTGGCCGTTTTGAAACCGAAGTGAAGTCGCAGTTCGACGATGGCTGGGAAGGGCTTGGCGATCTGCAGGCGCTGAAGACCGAGGTGAGGGACGAGCCGGCGCGCACCATCATCACCCGCAACGACAGTCCGGATATATCTTTCGACCAGTCGATCAACCCCTATCGCGGATGTGAGCACGGCTGCATTTATTGTTACGCACGTCCGACCCACTGCTATCTCGGACATTCGGCTGGACTTGATTTCGAGACAAAACTGTACGCCAAGCCAAACGCCGCTGAGCTGTTGGAACGCGAACTGGCCCATCCCCGCTACATCGCCAAAACGATCGCTCTCGGCACTAATACCGATCCCTACCAGCCGCTCGAACGTCAGCGCCGCATTACCCGCTCGATACTGGAAGTCCTGGAGCGGACCAACCATCCGGTCGGCATCGTCACCAAATCGGCGCTTGTCGTGCGCGACATCGATATCCTCTCGCGGATGGCGGCCAAGGGGCTTGCCAAAGTCGCGCTGTCAGTCACCACGCTCGATCGCCGCTTGGCGAGAGCCATGGAGCCGCGCGCGGCAACACCGGACAAGCGGCTCGAAGCTGTTCGGATGCTGAGTGATGCTGGAGTTCCGGCGGCAGTCATGGTGGCGCCGATCATTCCAGCGCTCAACGACAGCGAGATCGAGCGTATTCTTGAGGCAGCGGGCGCTGCTGGCGCGCGCGAAGCCGGCTACATTGCACTGCGCCTGCCGCTCGAACTCAAAGAGCTGTTCCGGGAATGGCTCGCCGAGCATTATCCGGATCGGGCGGATCGCGTGATCCATCTCATGCAATCGATGCACGGCGGCCGCGATTATGTGGCGGAGTTTGGTGTGCGCCAGAAAGGGACGGGCCCCTATGCCGATCAGATTGCACGACGCTTTCGCTTGGCGCTCAAGCGTCTTGGTTTGAACGAGCAGCGTCAGGTTCTCAGAACAGATCTGTTCACGCCGCCAGTCCGCCCCGGCGCGCAACTGGCCCTGTTCTAGAGCCCATTATCAAATCGAGATGCCGAACCGTTTCAGAATCGCGAGCATGACAAAGTAAGCCACCACGGTCAGTGCAATGGAGATACCGAGGCTCGGCACAAACGCCACGCCGCGCCGCAGGAGTATTGGCAACGCGATGAACAACACGAGTGACGGAAGCACCAACCAGAAAATGCCGGTCGCCAACTGCGCCACCTGTTCGGCGTCTCGCGTGTCGGCGTAAAGCCAGCCCATCGCCAGAACGGACGTGAGCGGCAGGGACGCGAGAATGGCGCCCAACACAATGCTGCGCTTAGAGGCTTCTGAGACAGCCACGACCAGAAGGCTCGTCACGAGAACCTTGATGGCATTTTGCAGCAGCATGCACGGTCAACCGGCAACCACTGGCCGCAAGGTCTCGAACAGCAACCGCTCCTGGGTCGCTGCGTCTTTAACGGCAAGGTGTGCAGAAAACCAATCCTGGACCATCTTGCACACCCGGTCGCGCGGCGCCTGGGCGAGCGCTTTCGGATCGGCGAACAATTGAATATCGGCTTGACTCCAACCAAGCGCGCCGAGTTCGGAAGCCAGCACGTCATAGTCGCTCTTCACAGGCGCGCTGCGCTGAGCCGGTGTTTTCCGGCCCTCGACGGCGGCTGAGAAAATGGCCTGCATCTGAGCTTGGATCGGCGCGCTTTCCGCGCCCTTCTGCATCAGGTCGACAACCGTCGGCTCACTCTCGCCTTTGGAGATGAAGCCGTAGCAGGACTCGACACTGCGCGCTTGCAGCGCCTTCAAGTTGCCGAGAAATGCGGTGGCGATTTCCTGCAGTTTGGCGGGGCTTGCGGAGAGCGCCTTGTCGGCATTCTGGCGGCGCAGTGCGACAAGGCCCTGCACCAGTTTACCGATCACTTCGGCTTCCGGCTTCTTCTCAAACGAGAGCGTTGCCGTCTCGTCGAGCCGCTCCTTGTACCACTCGGGAAACTCGGTTTTGAGGAGGACCCAGAGCGGCGTCTTTTGGAACTGCTTGTCGATCGCGTCGATGTCGGCGGAGGATGGTTTTGCGGGCGGCGGCGCTTCCGGCGTGGCGGCGATTGCGGCGGTTGCTTGCGCGGTTGCCGGCGCGGCGCCATCCGGCTTCGCAGCTTGCTCTGCCGTTTTGACCGTCGATTTCAGCAGCGCGCCAATCTTGTCTTTTTGTGTGACGCCGAGATATCCACCGCCGCCGATCAGAGCCAGCACGACGCCTGCAATCGCGAAGCGGCGACCGGCGCCGGAGCTCAGCTGCTCGCCGTCTGAATTCGACAACGGCGCCGCAGATGCCGGAGTGTACGTCGATTGCTGCGGTTTGGCCGCAGCAGCCGGCATCGTGCGCTCGGCCTGTGCAAGACCTGGCTGCACCTGACTTGTTGGAAGTTGGGTCGTCTGCAACTGAGCCGGCACAAAGCCGCCGGGCGACTGTGGTTGGGATTGGGCCGGTGCAGCACTAGCCCGCGTCGGCTCTGTACGCGTCGCCGGCGCTTGAGTGGGGGAATCGGGCGGGAACACGGCCTGCGCGGCGCGCCAATCGGCAAACCCTGGTTTCCATACCAGATCGTTGGCCTTCAGATGCCCGAGCTCGACGAGTTTCTTCATCTCACTGTCGGACAAGGGCCCGTGCTGCTTGCCATCACGGGCGAGGTACCAAACGTCCTGGCCGGTGGTTGCGTTCAAGTTGGTCTCGCCTTCCGTTGCGCTCAATCGGCCCGCTCGAGGCTGGGTCGCGATTCAATTCCTATACTTGTTCTCGTACCTTGCCTTTGCGTCGTCAATGCAGCGCTACCTGGAGGGGTTACTTACTGACAAATCCAGTGGTGCAGCATCGGCAACTTACCAACAGTTTCACCCCTTAAAACCGGCAATAACGGGGCAATTTCCTCAACATAACTCCGTTCGATGCGGGTTCAGGGCGGCATTAGTGCGCCTTGCTGGCCTATATGGGCGCCGCTATAAGCCCGGCTGACGCGCTGTGACGCGCCTGAAAAACTGTTTCCCCAAGGACCAAAGATGACCCTCGAGCGCACGTTTTCGATCATCAAGCCGGATGCCACCCGGCGCAATTTGACCGGCTCCATCAATGCGGTCATCGAGACGGCCGGCCTCAAAATCGTCGGCCAGAAGCGGGTGCGCTGGACCCGAGCTCAGGCCGAGAAATTCTACGAGGAACACAACGCACGTCCGTTTTACGGTGAACTGTGCGATTTTATGACCTCGGGCCCGATCGTCCTGCAGGTCCTCGAAGGCGAGGGCGCAATCGCCAAGTACCGCGACGTCATGGGCGCCACCGATCCCAACGAAGCCAAGGACGGTACGATCCGCAAGTTGTTCGCGGTCTCCAAGGGCGAGAATTCAACCCATGGATCGGACAGCCCGGCGTCGGCCGAGCGCGAAATCGCGCTGAACTTCCGGCTCGACGAAATCGTCGGCTGATAGACATGGCACCGCAGGGTCGCCAATAGTTGCCGGGCCTCCATTGCGGGGCCCGGCACTTTTTTGTGAGAAGCCTCGTCAATGGACTTTGCCGAACACGTTGCTCGACATCTCGATGCATTGGCCAAGCCGCAGGGCAGCCTCGGCAAGCTCGAGCGGCTGGCGGCCCGGCTTTGCGTTACTCAACGCACGTTGAAGCCGGCCACGCGGCCGCGGAAATTGCTGCTGTTCGCCGGCGATCACGGTGTGGTGGCGGAAGGCGTCGGTATCTGGCCGTCGGCGGTGACGGCGGCCATGATCGACGTGATCGATCAGGGCCGCGCCTGCTGCTCGGCACTCGCTGCGGCTAACGGCTGCGACGTGGCGTTGATCGATGTCGGGTCCGCCGCGCCGGCGCGCGACGGCCGCAAAATCTATGAGGATCGCAGGGTTCGGCATGGGTCTTCCAACCTTGCTCAAGAACCGGCCCTGACACCGGCCGAGTTCTGGTCGGCCTGGCAGATTGGCGACGCCGCCGTTGCTGGTGCTGCGAAAGACGGCATCAAGGTCATCGCCGTCGGCGA
>JANORU010000066.1:0-6759 GCA_031415475.1 Hyphomicrobium sp. | reverse complement strand
GGTACGGAATACCGCGCGCTAGCGTCATGCTTTTCCGGGGACACGATCCCGAACTCTGCGCGTTCGGGTCATGTCCCCAATCCTTTTCCGGGCCTTACAGCTTCAATTGCCCCTCAAACATCACCGCATTGGCTTCGCCCTTGCCTTTGGCGTCGGATTTTTCGCCGGTGGGGGGGATGAGGTCGCCGATCACGACGGGCTTTTCGCCAGCGGCTTGGAGCGCGGCGATGACGTCACCGGTGCGGGCTTTTTCGGCGACGATGATCATGCCGATGCCGCAGTTGAAGGTGCGCAGCATTTCCGCGTCGTCGAGGCGTCCGGCTTTGGCGAGCCAGCCGAACACGGCGGGCGGCGTCCAGGATGAAAGATCGACGCGGGCGGCGACGCTCATCGGCAGCACGCGCGGCAGGTTTTCCGACAAGCCGCCGCCGGTGATGTGCGACAGGCCCTTGATCGCGCCGGACTTGCCGCCGCCGGTCGCGCGGATCGCGGCCAGCAGCGGCTTGACATAAATCCGCGTCGGCGTCAGCAGCGCTTCGGCCATGGTCTGGCCGGATGCAAACGGCGCCGCATCGCTCCATTGCGCCTTTTCGTTGGCAACCAGTTTGCGCACCAGCGAATAGCCGTTCGAATGCACGCCCGACGACGGCAGGCCGATCAGCACGTCGCCGACGCTCATATCTTCGCGCGGCAGAATTTCGCCGCGCTCGACCGCGCCGACAGCAAAGCCGGCGAGATCATAGTCGCCGCCGTGATACATCCCGGGCATTTCGGCGGTCTCGCCGCCGATCAAGGCCGCACCGGCTTCGCGGCAGCCGTCAGCGATGCCTTTGATGACATCGCGGGCGATTGCAACGTCGAGCTTGCCGGTTGCGAAGTAGTCGAGGAAGAACAGCGGCTCGGCGCCTTGCACGACGAGGTCGTTGACGCACATGGCGACGAGATCGATGCCGATGGTGGCGTGTCCTGGCGAAGCCGGGCTCCGCCCGGACCCGGTGTCGATGGCGATTTTGAGCTTGGTGCCGACGCCATCGTTGGCGGCGACCAGTATAGGATCGCGAAACCCGGCAGCCTTGAGATCGAACAAGCCGCCGAAGCCGCCGAGGTCGGCGTCTGCGCCGGGACGGCGCGTCGCTTTGACCAGTGGTTTGATCGCCTGCACAAGGGCGTTGCCGGCATCGATGTCGACACCGGATTGGCGGTAGGTTATGGCGCCTGGATTGGGCTCTTTCGTGGGCTCTTTAGACTGGGCCATCGATTCCCGGTAGGTTGTTGCAACTGTGTTTGGCGTTCGAGGGTGTGGTCAACCCAACTTTCGCCCCACAGGCGCGAGACATAGGGGGCTCGTAACAGGTAAGCCCGGGCTCGGCAACGGGACGGGTTTAACGCTAGAGCGCTTTGCGATCCGATGGGATCGGATCGGCGCTCTAGGTTTTTGTTTTGTCGCATTTTCTTCGACGAACCGGTGACCACTTCGTCGGAAAATGCTCATGTGGACGACGGCGGGGAGCGGACGAATTCCAGCATGCGCAGCTTTTGGACAGGTACGGCCGTTGCCTTGGTGGCCCTCGCAAGCGGGACAATCGCCTTTGCCGCGCCGCCGGCCAATAAGCCGTTCACGATCGGCAACTATCCGGTCGAGGCGCGTGCCAAGAATGCGGTGGCCGCCAAGGAGGCCGCGATCGCCGATGGCCAGCAGGCGGCCTTCCGCTCGCTGTTGAAGCGGTTGGTTCCGGTCACCGCCTATCGCTCTCTCGACCCGTTGAAAACCATCGCCGCCGCTGACTACTTGGATGGCGTGTCGGTCCGCTCGGAACGCAACTCGGGCACCGAGTACATCGCCAGCTTGGATTTCACCTTTCAGGCCGATGCGGTGCGCAATCTGTTGAATGGTCAAGGTGTGGCGTTTGTTGAAACCCAAGCGCCCGAGATCGTCGTCATTCCGATCCTGCGTGACGCAAAAGCGGCGGCGGGTGCGGCGGGAGAGTTCCGCCCGGCCAGCGGCCCGTGGTCGAACGTCTGGAAGGATCTCGATCTCACCAATGCGCTGGCGCCGGCGCGGCTCGATACGCTGAAGCCGGTCATTCACGCCGACACGTTGCGCATGTTCTACGATGGCTCCGGCGATCCGGTTCGGATTCTTGCCGGCGAATACCGGGCCGAGAAGATCGTCGTCGCCATTGCCGAAGTCGACACCGAAGCGCGCCGGGTCGACGTCATGCTGGCGGGCGAGGACGCGGCCGGGCCATTCGCCTGGAAGAAGAGTTATAAGCTCGCCGACGGTGATCTCGCCTACACGCTTGAGCTGGCGGCGGTCGTATCGCAAGGCGTGCTGGAAGGCCGTTGGAAGTCGGTCCTGAGCAACGGCGGAGCGGGGCCAAGTGCGGCCGCACTGGAAGACGTGCAGCTCGAACTGCAATTCGCCAATCCCGACCAATGGGCCGAGGTGCGTGGCCGTCTGCTCGAAGTGCCGGGATTGGACGATGTTCGCGTCGGGGTTGTGACGGGATCGCAAGCGGCGGTGGCGGTGAAGTATCCCGGTGGCGGTGCAGCATTGGCGACCGCGCTTGCGAACCAAGGCCTCACCGCCCAGAACGCCGGGGCCTATTGGTCGGTTCGGCCGTCCTACTGATTTTACGCAGGACTGCGTTGGTGTTTGTCCGTGTTTGACCTCGCGCGGATCGCAGAGACGGGATAGCCTGCTTAAACTTTCGGCATAGATGGCAGCGCACCGGCGCTGTCGACGCCGTCTCGATCAAACGCGGGCCCCGAGAGAACGACGTTGAGCATCCCAAATCTCATCACCATTGGTCGCGTCATCCTGGTGCCTGTCATTTTTTGGCTTTTGATATCGGGCGAAACCAAGCTTGCGTTCCTGGCGTTCGCGGTCGCTGGTGTTTCGGACGCGGTCGATGGCTTTCTGGCCAATCGGTTCGGGTGGGAGACGGAGCTCGGCGCCTATCTCGATCCGATTGCCGACAAGCTGCTGATCGTCAGCATCTTCGTGGCGCTCGGCTATCGCGAAGAGCTGCCATTGTGGCTGGTGATCGCCGTCGTCTCTCGTGACATTTTGATCATTATCGGCGTTGTACTCACCTGGCTGCTCGGCAAGCCAGTCGACATCAAGCCCTTAGCGGTCAGCAAGGCCAACACATTGTCGCAAATCATGCTCGCGGCGCTGGTGCTCGCCGATTCGGGCTTCAACCTCGGCTTGGGACCGTTGAGAACCGTGTTGATCTGGGTGACAGCCGCGTTGACGGTTGCCTCGCTGGCGGCCTATCTCGACGCGTGGCTGCGGCACATGTCGCGCATCGAGGCCGATGATGCCGGCCGCCAATCGTAGCTGAGCCTTGAGCGACAGCGACTAAGCCAACCGGAGACTGACAGCATGCGCGTTGAGCGGCAGGTGATGTTCTGGTTTGCGGTCATCGCCGCGTTCATTCTCATGATTGCGGTTTTGAGGGATGTCCTGCTGCCGTTCGTGGTCGGGCTGGTGCTCGCCTACTTCTTCAATCCGGCCGCCGACTGGTTGACGGCGCGCGGCATGAGCCGGCTGGCGGCATCGGCCGTGGTCGTTGTTGGGATTGCGCTCGTTGCGGTGCTGGCGGCGATTTTCTTGCTGCCGGTCATTGCGGCCCAGACCCAACAGCTCGTTGCCGCACTTCCCGGGCTGATCGATAAATTCAAAGTCCTGGCCGACGCCACGCTGCGTGACCTGTTCGGCGACCGCTATCCGGGTCTCGACGCAAGTGTCAGCCAGGCGTCCGAAGGGCTTTCAAAGAATTGGGCGGATCTGGCCGGTGCGATCGCCGGCTTCGTGCTCGATCGCAGCCGCGCGCTGTTCAGTGTCGTTTCGCTGCTGCTGATTACGCCGGTCGTCATGTTCTATGCACTGGTCGATTGGCACACCATGATGGCCAAGGTCGATGGCTGGTTGCCGCGCGCCAATGCCCAAACGCTGCGTGGCCTCGGAGCGGATATCGACAGGGCCGTCTCCGCCTTCATTCGCGGTCAGGGCATGGTCTGCCTGCTGCTTGCGATCTATTATTCGGTGGCGCTGGCCGCCATCGGCCTCGACTACGGCTTGCTGGTCGGGCTCGGAACGGGGCTGTTGTCGTTCATTCCGTTTGTCGGCTGGGCGCTCGGGCTGTTGATCTCGCTGGCGCTGGCGGCGGTACAATTCTGGCCCGACACCACGCCGATGCTGATGGTGCTCGGCGTGTTTCTTGTGGCGCAAGCGGTCGATGCCGCGGTGCTGTCGCCCAACATCATTGGTTCGAAAATCGGCTTGCACCCTGTCTGGTTGATTTTCGCCCTGATGGTGTTCGGCTATCTGTTTGGTTTCCTCGGTATGCTGGTGGCCGTACCCGTCGCTGCTGCACTCGGCGTTGTGGTGCGATTTGCGCTGCAGTCGTATCTTGCGAGCGATCTGTATCGCGGGGCTTTGAAATGACGTCGCCAGTGCCGCCGCGTCCGCCCGAGCAACTGGTGCTCGATCTACCGCACCGGCCGGCCTTGGGCTCTGAAGATTTTCTCGTCGGCCGCTGCAACGGTTCGGCCGTCGAGCTGATCGACCGCTGGCCGGATTGGCCGTCGCATGCCGCCGCTGTGATCGGACCGCAAAGCGCGGGAAAAAGCCATCTCGCGCACGTCTGGCGCCTGAAGTCGTCGGCGGACAGTGTGACGGCGCAGGCGATCTCGGAACGCACGATCGCCGAGTTTGAAGCCAATCCGGTTCTCGCCATCGAGGACCTCGACCGCGGCATTGGCGATGATCGCATTCTGTTTCATCTGCTCAACCTGGCGCGCGAAAAGCGCGGGTCACTGCTGCTGACGTCGCGGCTGCCGCCGGGCGATCTGACCGTCGCCTTGCCCGATTTGCGCTCGCGGTTGCGCGCACTTCCTCTCGTTTCGATCGATGCGCCCGATGACGACGTCTTGAAGGTTGTCCTTGTGAAGCTCTTTGCCGACCGCCAATTGACCGTCGAACCGCATGTCATCGGCCATTTGGCGCTCCACATGGAACGCTCGTTTGAGGCCGCCCGGTCGCTGGTCGAGGCCTGCGACCGGTTGGCGCTCTCCCAGCAGCGGCGGGTGACGAGGGCCTTAGCAGGCCAAGCCTTGGCGGCCGCCGGGGTGGCCGGGCAAGACTTTGACAGCGTCGAGTAAGGCTGTGGAAATGGTGACTGTCGTAAAACTGTAACAGACTATGCTCTCTATCGGGCGCACCAACGGCCAGTTAAGGATTTCGAAATGCCATCGGTGAAGAGCGAAACCAAAGACGCCAAGGTCAAGGCACCCGCCAAGCAGGTCCCGCAAGGTCCCGCCCAGTTCTACAATCGCGAGCTGTCCTGGTTGCAGTTCAATCGCCGGGTTCTGGAAGAATCGCGCAATCGCAATCACCCCCTTCTCGAACGCCTCCGGTTCCTATCGATATCGGCCGACAACCTCGACGAATTCTACATGGTGCGGGCGGCCGGCATCTATGGCCAGATCGCAGCCGGTGTCACGACCTTGACCCAGGATGGCTTGACGCCCTCTCAGCAGATTGCCGAAGTCAACCGGTTTGCCGCGACCTTGATCGAAGACAAACAAGCCTCGTGGCGCGAACTGCGCGGTGAACTTGCCAGCAGCGGCATTGAGATGGTCTCGCCCGGCAAAGTCTCGGACGGCGAGCGCCAGTGGCTCGAAGCGCTCTTTCTATCGCACATCTTTCCGATCCTGACACCGATTGCCATTGACCCTGCGCATCCGTTCCCGTTCATCCCCAACAAGGGCTTGACGATTGCCGTCTGGATGAAGCGCACCAGCGACGGCAAGGCGATGAGTGGCCTGATACCCATTCCCGGGCAGCTCGAACGCTTCATCCGCTTGCGGGTCAACGACACGGGCGAAGGCGCGCTACGCTACATCCTGCTCGAGAACCTGATCGGTATGTTCCTCGGTCACCTGTTCACGGGCGTCGAAATTGTCAGCCAGGGCTCGTTCCGGGTGCTGCGCGACAGCGATATCGAACTTCAGGAAGAAGCCGAAGATTTGGTGCGCTCGTTCGAAACGCTGTTGAAACGCCGCCGCCGTGGCATCGTGATCCGGCTTGAACTCGAAAGCACCATGCCGGAACGGCTGCGCAAGTTCGTGATCGGAGAACTCGAAGTCGGCGAGGAATCGGTATTCGTAAAGGACGGGCTATTGGCTTTGTCCGACGTCAAGCAGTTGATTGTGCAGGACCGGCCGGACTTGTTGTTCAAGCCCTTCAATATCCGCTTTCCGGAGCGTATCCGCGAAGTCAACGGCGATTGCTTTGCCGCCATCAACAAGAAGGACATCATCGTCCACCACCCCTACGAGAGTTTCGATGTGGTGGTGCAGTTCCTTCGTCAGGCGGTCAATGACCCGAACGTCATGGCGATCAAGTGGACGCTCTATCGCACGTCGCGCGATAGCCCGATCGTGCAGGCTTTGAAAGAGGCAGTCGAGGCCGGCAAGTCGGTGACGGCCGTGGTCGAGCTCAAGGCCCGGTTCGACGAAGCCGCCAACATCCGCTGGGCGCGCGATCTGGAAAATGCCGGCGTGCACGTCGTCTACGGCTTCATTGAATTGAAGACCCACGCCAAGCTCGGATTGATTGTCCGCCGGGAAGGATCGGAGTTGACGACCTATTGCCACCTCGGCACCGGCAACTACCACCCGCAGACCGCCAAGATCTATACCGACCTCTCGCTGTTCACGCGCAATCCGGCGATCGCCCGCGACGTGACC
>JANORU010000065.1:0-6176 GCA_031415475.1 Hyphomicrobium sp. | reverse complement strand
GCATGCCGCGGCAATGGACAAGCTCTTCCACTTTGGTCACCAGCACGGGCCGCGGCCGCCACTTATCGGTGGGGTCGGCGGCCATGGTTAGCACGGCATCGACGCGCTCGGTCTCCAGCAGGCGTTCGGCCAGCCGCGTGGCAATGCCGGTCCACTGCGCGCCTTCGCGCGGCGCCTTCAAGGCCGCCCGCAGCATTTTGACGTGCGGACCGAAGAACAATTCGTCTTTGCGGCCGCTATCGCGCGCGCGGCCGTGCACCTGCTGTTCGAGGCGCGGGTAATCGGGTTTGATGAACTGGCAGGCGCGCCCACATCGTTTGTGATCGGAGGTGCGCGATATCCCGCAATCGGTACACAACTCGCGCGGCGGGCCGTCCATGAGGGGCGGCGTTTCCGGCACGCCGTCAGGCAGTAAGTCCGTCATGAATGTCCCAATTGGTGGAATTACCAGGAACTATGACGGTTGGAACGGCGCGCGTCTACGATTGGTCATCCTCGAATGTCGAGCCACCACACAAGAAAAGACCCTCGCCGGGTCAAGGCGAGGGTCGTTTTCAGTGCGGGATCAGACGCGGGGTACTTCTGGGTGGCTTGGTAGGTCCGGTCAGTGTGGGGCGACACTGGCCGTCGTGGGGTTCATGTGAAGTGCGATCGTGTCAACCTGGTTGGCTTTCGCCGGTCCGGAACTCATCAGCGAGCCGATCAGCAAACCCGAGGCAAGAGCGAAGCAAAACAGTGCCATCACTTTTGCCCACCGTGAGGAGGGTCCGCCGAGTAGCTTTTCCGCAGAGAGGTCCATCGAGACGTCCGTTGCAGCCATGCGATACGCTTCAGTTGACGGGTTATTATCCGAAAGCGCCCGAGCCGTCGAGGCAATCGGGATTAATTGGATAATGAGCACTTCGTTGATTTAACGATCTGGTAACGTCTGTTAACAGCGCGCAATTTTGTACTCATCCAGACAGCGGTTTTGAATGCGCGCCGGCACGGATCTGACTAATCGTCGCTTGCGGTGTTACAGCCTCGCTGTCGAGCTTCAATTCGATGACCACAGGCCCCTGCGTCTCGAGCGCGCGTTCAAACAGCAGCGCGAAGTCTTCGCCGCGTGTCACCGAGTGGCCTTCGCCGCCCATGCTGCGGGCCAATGCTGCAAAATCGGGATTGACGAGCGTGGTGCCGGAAACGCGGCTCGGGAACTGGCGTTCCTGGTGCATGCGAATGGTGCCGAACATGGAGTTGTTGGCGATGATGACAACAATCGGCAGATCGTACTGGACGGCGGTTGCGAGTTCGCCGGCCGTCATCTGGAAGCAGCCGTCGCCGGCGAACGCTACGACCTTCTTGTCGGGATGAGCGAGCTTAGCAGCAATGGCGGCCGGCAATCCGTAGCCCATCGAACCGGAGGCTGGTGCGAGGCTAGTGCGATAGCCCTTGTAGGTGATGTAGCGGTGGACGAACTGGCCGTAGTTGCCGGCTCCGCTGGCGATGATCGCGTTTTCGGGCAACCGCTGCGAGACGATCCGCACCACCTGTTCGAGTTTAACTTCGCCCGGGGTTTCGACCGGTTTTTGATGTGCTTCGAACGCCGCGCGCAGATCGCGGCGGAATCCGCCCCACAGCCGTTCAGTTGGCGGCTCGATGGTTCTGAGTTCGGCAGCAAAAGCCGCGGTCGAGGCCGTCACTGCCATCGGCACGCGCACGCCGTCCATCGGCGCCGGTCCGCCGGGGTGGATTTGAATGATAAACTGGTCGGCAACCGGGCTCTTGATCAACTGCCAGCCCGCCGTTCCGATATCATCGAGCGGCGCGCCGACGATAATCAAGAGATCGGCGACGCGGATACCGGCCGCCAGCTTGCTGCTCATGTTGATGCCGACATGCCCGGCATAGCAGGGGTGGCGATTGTCGAAGTAATCCTGGCATCGGAAGGCGCACGCGACCGGAACATCGAACCGGATCGCAAACGCCTGCACTGCTTCTTGCGCGGCTTTCGACCATCCCGGGCCGCCGACGATCATCAGCGGGCTTTCGGCGGCCGCGATTTTGGCTTCGATCTCGCGCATGATCGCCGCCGACGGCTCGCTTCTGGGCGCCTCGACGCGCGGCGCATCGGCAACGTCGGCCTCCTCCATCAGCACGTCTTCCGGCAAGCCGATCACGACCGGGCCCGGCCGTCCGCTCATGGCGAGTTCGAAAGCGCGCGACACATATTCCGGAATTCGCTTTGGCGTCAGGATGATGTCGACCGATTTGGCGACCGAACCGAATAGCCCTTTGAGATCGAACTGCTGGAAGGCGCTGCGGCCGTCCATGGCGCGGGCCGGCAAGCCGACGAACAGCACCATGGGTGTCTGATCTTCGCGCGCAACATAGACACCTGAAAGGGCATTGGCCGCGCCCGGCCCGCGCGTGACAAACGCGACGCCCGGCCGACCGGTGAGTTTGCCCATAGCCTCGGCCATCATCGCAGCACCCCCTTCATGCCGGCAGATGATGGTGCGGATGCTGGGCGTATCGTAGAGACCGTCGAGGGCGGCGAGGAAGCTCTCGCCCGGCACTTCGAAGATCGTGTCGACGCCCTGGACGGCGAGCTGATCGATTAGGATTTTGCCGCCGTGACGCATGGTTCGTCCGTGGTCCTACAACTGGAAAAGAGCTGGAAATCTAGAGTCCGGAAGGTGTCGCGAACAGTGAATTCACCAAACGCGGTTGATGGCATTGGCCGATGAAGGGTCGAGGCACAATTCCGCCGTCGGCTTAGTGTTAAGAGCGGTCTGTGGCGGAGGGGGCATAGGCGTCTCATCGTGGCCCCGGTATCGTCCTGAAACGCTGGACGCGCCGTCGCCGGGTCCCGGTCTAAGATGAGTTGAAAGGAATTGCGTCGTGTCGACGTTACGAGTTGGCGATGGCTGAAGTCTCCGCGCGCCGTCTCGTGACATTGGCATTGTCCGTGGCGGCCTTTGCCGCTGTGTTGCCAGCTGCGCGCAGCCAAGTCCCATCGTCCGCCGCCCGCGCCGTTCTCGACCAGCACTGTGCCCGTTGTCACGATGCAGCCAAGCTCGAAAATCCGCCGGCCAAGGGCGCGCTCGGCAACATTCTCGATATCGGCGATCTGGCCCGTCAGCGGGCGCTGGTGGAGCCCGGCGATCCCGATGCCTCGCGGCTCTATCTCACCATGCTCGCCCGCCATCGCCCGCTCGACGTATTTTTTGGGCCCGTGGCCGGGCCGTCGCTCAAAGAGATCGAAGCGGTGCGCGATTGGATTGCGAGCCTCAAAACCGCTGACGACACAGTCTGTCCCGGCCGTTCGCGACTTTCTTCGGCTGATGTGACGCGTGATGCGAAAAGCTGGCGCAAGGCGTTCGCTGCCAAGGCGCCAGACAAAGTGCGCTTTCTTTCGCTCGTGCCGCTCTACAATGCGTGTGCCAGCGATGCCCGGCTGACCGGATATCGCGATGCCGCCGCCGCTCTTGTTCGGGCGCTGGCAAAAGGGGCGGCCGACGTCCGCCTCGAAACGGTTGGCGAGGACAGTGTGCTGTTGGCGTTTCGCCCTGCCGAAATTGGGCTGTCGCTGTCGGAATGGGACGCAATTGCCGGCAGCGATGACGGTCCTGGCATCGTTCGCGCCGACCGGCTGGCCGCCGCCCTCGTCGCATTGCCGCAAGTGCTCGACCCCGTGCGCGTTGAAGCAAGTGGAGCGACCAGTGCGGCCCATCTCGTCGCCGGTCTCGCGCCGATCACATCACTCGCCGCCGAATATCAACGCGATGTCTCGCTCGGCCGCGCCGCCGCTGAACTCGATACCCGCGCCGTAGCACTCGATGCCCGGCTCGCCAAAGTCTCGGGAGAGACAGCTTCGATTGCCAAACGCTTGCGCCAGGGTCCGGTGCCGCGCGCCGACTGGCAGATGCTGCGGGCGGCCCTCCAGGGCGGAGCCAAACCGGAATTGAAGATTGAGCCTGCGAGACCGGAGACGGCGCTCAGGCTGTCGATCTGGACCGATCGAACGCGCTACAAAGCCGGCGACTTGCTGACCATCAACGCTCGCGCCTCGGAGGCGTGCTTCCTGACCATCGTTGCCATTGAATCCGATGGCATGGCAACGGTGCTGTTTCCCAATCACTACGACATAGACAACAAAATCGAGCCCGGCGCGCCGCGCGTCATTCCAACAGCCGATGCGCCCTATCAACTGCGGCTCGACAAAAAGGGCCGTCAGGGGATTTCGGCAATCTGCAACGCCCGCGCCAAGCGTCCCGAGGGCATGGGCCACGACTTTGAGCGTCAGAAATTCACGAGTCTCGGCGATTGGAAGGCATTTCTTGCGAGCAGTGCCGAGCGCGAAGCCACCTATCAGCAAACCGAACTTGAAGGCCGCAAGTTCCGTGCGCGCCAGGAAGGCCGGCCCGAACCACCCGCCGAGCAGCTGCCGGTCGGCACCGAGAACGAGGGCCGAGCGGGCGTGGCGGTGAAGGTGGATTAGGCGCGGTAGGTCACTATTAGCTGCTCGCCGCTTCAATTCCCGGCCGCAGCAGGGCGACGACGTTGCGGGCATAGGTATCGTCGTACGGGTACGCGGTGCCCGACAGGAACCGGTACCAGAACGCGCCGTGGATGACGTGGGCGAGCGCGTCCTCATCAAGATCGCGGCGGAACTGGCCGAGGGCTTGGCCGTGGCGGAACACGCGCCGCAAGGCTTCACAGCGCACGCGATGCACGCGCTCATAGAGCCGCGTGCGGAATTCGGCATCGAGTTGCGCTTCGGCAATCAGGCTGCGTACGCCCTTGGCGACTAGGTCATTGCGCATGAAGGCGAAGAAGCGCGCCAGATCAGCTTCGAGATCGGCGAATGCATCGGGCGAAGCAACCAGCGGCGGCATCCGGCTCAGCGAGTGTTCTGTGAAGGCTTCGAGCACCAGGTCCGCCTTGGATGTCCACCAGCGGTAGATCGACTGCTTGCCTACCTTGGCCTGGGCGGCGATGGCATCGATTGACACGTCCCGGTAGTCCTTGACCCCGACCAGTGCGATGGCGGCGTCGAGGATCGATTGGCGTGTTTCCTCGCTCCGGGGCCGGCCGGGCGTGCGGCGAACAAGGCAATTGGCGGGGTCGTCGGTCGTACTCATCGGAAGCCCTCCAGGACTCTTAATTAATAGTAATACGAACCGTATCGTTCTACAATGAGGAAAGTGAGCACAGCACTTATGTTGCCGTGATGGGTCGTCGTTGGGGCGCCTGTCGCTGCTGATTTAGGGCAGAAAATGACCGGTAAACCGCAAATCTTGACAGCTTGGACCGACAGTCACTTATTTTTGATACGATCCGTCTCGTTTTGTTATTGCAATAACGGAACGGATGGTCTAGTAATGTTTTCACCGGCAGCGAAGACCCGCTCGGAGCTCCGGCCAAGAAAACTGAAACCGACTAGGAACCCCTCAGGAGACTCCCCCATGTACAAGCACATCTTCGCCGCTCTGGCTCTCATCGCTTCGACCTCGTTTGTCCAGGCTGACGACTCTCTCTCTGCCAAGGCCATGAAGGACGCGCCCGGCGTGACCAGTGACGGAACGACAGCCAACCCGACGGCCAAGCCGGAAACCGGTGGCATCGCTGAAAAGGCCATGAAGGATGCACCCGGCGTGAACGCCGCTGGCTCGACCGCCAACCCGACCGCCAAGCCGGACTCTGGCAGCCTGTCAGAAAAGGCCATGAAGGATAACCCGGGCGTTGCCCAGTAAGGGCCTCGGTGATGGCTGACCCAATGTTTCGTGGACGCTCTTCAAGATGTCCTCCCCCATCTTAGCGTCCACGAGACTTGGGTCAGATACCGGTCACGCCTGACGACAAGCGCACCGTACGTAAGCAACAGCGTTGCTCGTCAATCACCACGGCTCCTTCGCTCAAGAAATTCCAGCCCAAGGAACTTTGTCATGAACAAACTTCTCTCCACGGCCTTGGTCGCTGGCGCGCTTGGCTTTGCGGCCGGCAATGCGTTTTGGTATTTAGCCAGTCCTCTGTGGATTGACGTGACAGTCTCAGAGGCGGCGGCGGCTGAATCGCGTGTCGTCAAGTCAGGAGAATTCCGAGACGCCGACAGCATTCATCGCGGCAGCGGCACAGCCACGATCCATGCAGAACCGGGTGGCAAAAACTTCGCCCGTCTCAGCAACTTCAAG
>JANORU010000064.1:0-1787 GCA_031415475.1 Hyphomicrobium sp. | reverse complement strand
ACGGTCGAGCCCAAGAATATTCAAACCGGACCCGCTGGACAGGAATGGACCCCAACTGAACTTCGCACGATCCAAGACTGGGTCGTCCGTCCGCAGCTGCGTACGGTGCCCGGCGTCACCGAAGTCAACACGATCGGCGGCTACGTCAAACAATTCCACATCACGCCATCGCCCGGAAAGCTCACAAGCTACAATTTGAGCCTTGGCGACATCGCGAGCGCGCTCTCGGCAAACAATTCGAGTGTCGGCGCGGGCTACGTAGAACGACGCGGCGAGCAGTACCTCATTCGAATGCCCGGGCAAGTTTCGGGCTTGGACGAAATTGGGGGCGTTGTCGTTGCAATGCGCGACGGGCTTCCGATACGCGTCAAAGATGTCGCCGATGTCCTTTTGGGCGAAGAGCTTAGAACCGGCGCAGCCTCTGAGAACGGTCGCGAGGTCGTGCTCGGCACAGTCTTTATGCTCATCGGCGAAAACAGCCGTACGGTTTCGCAGCGCGTCGCCGCGAAACTCGAGAAGATCTCCGATAGTCTACCCGAAGGCGTCACCGTCAAGGCTGTTTATGATCGGACAAAGCTCGTCGACCGGACGATCGAAACCGTCAAAAAGAATCTGCTCGAAGGCGCTCTGCTCGTTGTCGTCGTGCTGTTGGTGCTGCTCGGCAATCTCCGCGCCGCATTGCTCACCGCCGCGATCATTCCGCTATCGATGTTGCTGACCATCACAGGCATGGTGCAGAGCCGGGTCTCCGGAAACTTGATGAGTCTCGGCGCGCTCGACTTTGGTTTGATTGTCGATGGCGCCGTCATCATCGTCGAGAACTGCCTGAGACGCTTCGCCGAAGTGCAGCACTCCGTTGGCAGGCTGCTGACCCGCAAAGAACGGCTCGATCTCACCGCCGAGGCGACCGTTGAAGTCATGAGGCCAGCGCTATTCGGCGTGTTTATCATCACGGTCGTCTATTTGCCGATCTTCGCGCTAACGGGCGTCGAGGGCAAAATGTTTCACCCGATGGCTTGGACTGTGGTGATGGCCCTCGTTGCCGCGATGGTGTTGTCAGTGACTTTCGTTCCAGCGGCGGTTGCGCTGCTCTTCACGGGGCGCGTGGTCGAGCGCGAGAGTATCATCGTTCGTGGCGCGAAAAGTCTTTATCGGCCACTTTTGCAGGTAGCGCTTGCCTGGCGGCAGTTGGTGGTCGTGATGGCCGCAGCTCTAGTCATCTATTGTGGATTGCTCGCAACAAGGCTCGGAAGCGAGTTCATTCCCAACCTCGACGAGGGCGACATCGCACTTCACGCTCTGCGCATACCCGGCACGTCACTGACCCAAGCACTCAGCATGCAGCTCAGTCTCGAGAACGTCATCAAGAGTTTTCCCGAAGTCGACCGCATCGTCGCGAAAATGGGTACCGCCGAAGTTGCGACCGATCCGATGCCGCCAAGCGTCGCCGATAATTTCGTCATTATGAAAGATCGGGAGGAGTGGCCCGATCCGCGAAAGCCGAAATCGCAGCTCGTCTCTGAGATGGAAGCAGCGGTGAAGCAAGTGCCCGGCAACAACTACGAATTCACGCAACCGATTCAGATGCGGTTCAACGAGTTGATTTCGGGCGTGCGAAGCGATCTGGCCGTGAAGGTGTACGGTGATGATCTTGAACAGCTCGTTGCGGTCGGAGAACGCATCGAGAGCGTGCTTCAGCAAGTGCCCGGCGCGGCGGATGTCAAAATCGAACAGGCAACAGGCCTTCCTGTCCTTACGATTACGCCGGACCGCGCCGCGATCTCGCG
>JANORU010000063.1:0-2064 GCA_031415475.1 Hyphomicrobium sp. | reverse complement strand
GCCGGCGGCCATCGCGTCGAGCCCCGGCGGACCAGCGGTCACGGCACCCAGGAGCACCAAGACAGCCACGGCCGCTAGCCGCTGGCGCAGCACCGGCCTGTTGTGGCGCATCTTCGATATGCTGGCGGACAAGGATGGCGGCCTTTCGCGTTGCTGCTCGTGGTTTACGCTCGCCCGTGCGTACGACTAAGACTGCACCGGTTGTGCCACGACAAGCACGGGCTCGACCCGCATTGTCGCAGTCCGAATGTCCGGATACGGTACGTTATCCGACTCGCAAGCGTTTGGGAGCGAAACACGGGCGAGAGTCTTGGGCTCGCCGTGACGCCACCTTGACAGCCGTCGACCCCGCCCTAAGTTGCGCCGCAACATGTTGAAACCAGGGCCTTCCAGGGGCTAGGCCAACTCGATCCAGCGGGGACCGTCACGCGCATGACCACCACCAAAACGCCAGCCAAGCATTTCGCAGCCCTCGCCATCGGTGCACCCGAGCCGTTTCGCCAGTTGCCCGTCCGCCTCGAGCGCATGATCCACTTCATTCCGCCGCACAACGAAAAAATCCGCGCCAAGCTCAAAGACACGATTTCACAAGTCGACGTCGTGCTCGGCAACCTCGAAGATGCGATCGCCGTTGGCGAGAAGGAAGCCGCTCGCAAGGGCTTCGTGTCGATGGCGCGCGAATACGATTTCGGCACGACGGGCTTGTGGACGCGCATCAATTGCCTCAACAGCCCGTGGATGCTCGATGATGTCACCGAGATCGTCAAAGAGGCCGGCAACAAACTCGATGTTGTCATGTTGCCCAAGGTCGAGGGCCCGTGGGATATCCATTATCTCGACCAGCTGCTCGCTCAGCTCGAAGCCCGCTATGCGGTGCAAAAGCCGATCCTCATTCACGCCATTCTCGAGACGGCCGAAGGCGTCAAGAACGTCGAGGCGATTGCCGCTGCCTCGCCGCGCATGCATGGCATGAGTTTGGGCCCGGCCGACCTCGCCGCATCGCGCGGCATGAAGACGACGCGCGTCGGCGGCGGCCATCCCGACTATGGCGTGCTCGCTGATCCGTCGAAGGACGGCAGCGCCCGCGCGTTCTACCAGCAGGATCTGTGGCACTACACGGTCGGCAAAATGGTCGATGCGTGTCTGGCCTACGGCTTGAAGCCGTTTTACGGCCCGTTCGGCGATTTCGCCGACAGTGCTGCCTGCGAAGCCCAGTTCCGCAATGCCTACTTACAAGGCTGCCTCGGCGCCTGGTCGTTGCATCCCTCGCAAATCGAGATTGCCAAGCGCGTCTTCTCACCCGACGTTAAGGAAGTCCAGTTCGCCAAGCGCATTCTCGACGCGATGCCCGACGGCACCGGCGCGGTCATGATTGATGGAAAAATGCAGGATGACGCGACTTGGAAGCAGGCCAAGGTGATCGTTGACCTCGCACGAATCGTCGCTGCTAAGGATACCGAACGCGGCGCGGCCTACGGACTATGACCGCCCGTTGTGGCCGCCGTGCGTCACGCGGTAATCCTCGCGACCATGATGGTATTGACAGGCGCCGCCGTCCCGGGGCGTACTCAGTCCCATGAAAGCACCGGCCAAGATCAAACGCGCGAAAGCGGCGAAAAAGTCTCCTTACCGCAAGGCGAAATATGGCGTCGGCGAAGTCGTGCGCCACCGCGTCTATCCGTTCCGCGGGGTGATTTTCGACATCGACCCGATCTTCGCCAACACGGAAGACTGGTGGCTGGCGATCCCGGAAGAAATCCGGCCGCGCAAAGACCAGCCGTACTATCACCTGCTCGCTGAGAATTCTGACAGCGAGTACGTGGCCTATGTCTCCGAGCAGAACCTGTTGCCCGACCGGACCGGCAAGCCGATCCGCCATCCGCAAGTCGCGGAATACTTCTTCGAGGATGAAGAGGGCCGTTACCGGCCGATGTACCTTTCGAACATCAACTAGACCATTTGCCGACGAAGTGGTCACCGGTTCGTCGAATAAAATGCGGCAAACAAAAAACCTAGTTTGCTTCGAATAAACACGCCGCCCGGATTGCTCCCGGCGGCGTTTTA
>JANORU010000062.1:0-4929 GCA_031415475.1 Hyphomicrobium sp. | reverse complement strand
ATCCAAACGAAGGACGAATTGAAGAGCTGCGATCCTGATATATCCGCCCATCGATAGTGCCTTCGTGCTGAAACTTGTCTGGGTCCCGGCCTTCGCCGGGATGACGGAATTTGAAAGGCGACTGGGCCACCAAGACCCTGTCAACTCCGAGCCAACATCTCTCTCGCCTTCGCCACATCCTCGTCCATCTGGCGCACGAGATCATCGGAGCTGTCGAACTTGCGGTCGCCGCGCACGAGGCCGACGAACTCGACCTCCATCGTGCGGCCGTAGAGATCGCCGTCGAAATCGAGCAGGAACACTTCGAGCACCGGCATGCCGTCGTCAAACGTCGGCCGGGTGCCAAGGTAAGCGGCCGCGTCGTGCCTTTGACCATCGACGATTGCCCGCACCGCATAAATCCCATGACCGAGTGCGGTCCCCTTCGGCATCGGCACGTTGGCCGTTGGATATCCGAGGCCCGTGCCGCGCTTGGCGCCGCCGACCACTTTGCCGGCAACGCTCCATCTGCGGCCGAGCTCGTGGGCCGCGGCCTCGACCTGACCCTGGGCGAGTTTTAAGCGAATAGCGGTCGATGAGAACGCTTCGCCGGCCGCACCCACTGGCTCGACCACCGTCACCTCGAAATCGTGCTCATAACCCGACAGCGACATGGTCTCCGGGCTGCCGCGCCGCGCCCGGCCATAATAGAAATCGTAGCCGACAACGACGTGACGGACCTTGTAGGCCGCAACCAGAACCTTGTCGGTGAAATCGAAGTGCTGCAAGTCGGCAAGCTCGGCATCGAACGGGATAACGGCCGCGAAATCGAGGCCAAGGCGGGCGAAGATCTCGAGCTTTTTGGCAACCTGCGTCAGGCGAAAGTGGGCCGTGTCGGGATTGAAGAATTCGCGCGGATGCGGTTCGAAGATCATCGCGCCGGCTGGGATTTTTTTCTCAGCAGCCATCGCAATCGCTTTGGCAATCAGCTCCTGGTGGCCGCGATGGACGCCGTCGAAATTGCCGATCGCAATCGCCCCGCCCCGCGCCTCGGCCGGAACATCATGCCAGCCGTCGATTGTCCGCATGGCGCTCGTACCTCAAACCGGGACCCTAGAGCATTTTCCGACGAAGTGGTCACCGGTTCGTCGAAGAAAATGCGACAAAACAAATACGTAGAGCGCCGATCCGATTCCATCGGATCGCTAGGCGCTCAAGCGCGCGTTATGCGGGCCGTGGCGGAATCATCAGCATCGCTTCGCCGGACAGAACCGGTTTGCCGCCGACAGAGCAAATGGTTTCAAACTTGGCGCGGCGCTTTTCGGGAAACAGTTCGATCAGCTTGACGGTGGTGGTGACCACATCGTCGATCTTGACCGGCGCGCGGAAGTTCAAGGTCTGCGAAATGTAAATCGAGCCGGGGCCGGGCAGACGCATGCCGAACACGGCCGAGATGTAGCCAGCCGACAGAATGCCGTGCGCGATCCGCGCCTTGAAGGGCGTTTGGGCGGCGTACTCGGCATCGAGGTGGACAGGATTGTAGTCGCCGGACAGAGCCGCATAGGCGACAATGTCGGATTCCGTCACGGTGCGGGCCATCGAGGCTTCCTGGCCAACGGACAGGTCTTCAAAGAAGTAGGGTTTGCCTGCGGTCGGCATCATGACGTGTGGTCCTTGAGGAAAGTAGCCGGCGTGCGATCCCGGCGTATACCAGGGGCGGGCGGACACTATCGCCCGGCCTTGGGCCCGGCAACTGGCCCGTTCGGGCTCGTCCTGCGGCGTTCATGCGTCGCGGGTTGCCGAAATACCTCATTTCAGGCTATACAGCGGTATTCCCCACTTTGTTAACGGTTATCGGCTTTCGCGCGGCCTGCGCGGCGGAGGCCAGGAATGGAAAAGTTATGAGCGATCGCAAGCCGCTGATGCCCAAAGCCACCGCCGTCTGGCTGGTGTCCAACTCGTCCCTGTCGTTCGAACAGATCGCCGCCTTCTGCGGTCTGCACGTTCTCGAAGTCAAAGGCATTGCTGACGGCGATGTTGCCCAGGGCATCAAGGGTATGGACCCGGTGTCGTCGGGTCAGCTGACTCGAAACGAGATCGAAGTGGCTGAAAAAGATCCGAGCCACGAACTGCAACTGCAGGAAAGCAAGATCATCGTGCCACCGCCGGTGGCGCGCAAGGGCCCGCGCTACACGCCGGTCTCGCGCCGCCACGACCGGCCCAACGCCGTGCTCTGGCTGATCCGCAATCACCCCGAGGTCAAAGACAGCCAGATCATGCGCCTGGTCGGCACGACCAAGCCGACCATCGCCCAGATCCGCGATCGCAATCACTGGAACTCGCCGAACCTCGTTCCGCAGGACCCGGTGACGCTCGGGCTGTGCTCGCAGATCGATCTCGACGCCGAAGTTGCCAAGGCTGCGCGCCGCGTCGAACGCGAACGCAAGGACTCCCAGAAGGGCATGGCCAAGTCGGGCACGCTGTTGCCGACCGAAGAGACAATCGCGCCACCGGTCGTGGCCAAGCCGTCGGCTGAAATCGTGCAGCCGAAGGAAGCCGAAGAGCCACGCGAGGAAACAGAATCGGAAGAAGCGGCTCGCGTTCTTGCCAAGCTCAAGACCATGAAAGTCACTGACGAGCAGGACGATCAGCCGGACGTCTGACCTTTTCGGCCGGGCTCAGCTCAGCCCCGACCACCACGACAGCAGCATGTCGGCGACGAGGCCCAGAAACAGCCCCGCGCCGACCTCTCTGTTTGAGCGGAAGCGCCATAGGCAGTTGGCGGCGTCCTTGATGTCGAGCGTCGAGACCTGCCAGGCGAGTTGCAGGCCGACCAGCGCTAGCGCTAAGAAAAAGATCAGATGCGCGCCGGCCAGAAACGCGGCAATCGTCCACAACACCATCGCGCCTGAATAGAACGCGCCGACCCAGGTCGAGGTGTTGTCGCCGAACTTCAAGGCCGTCGATTTGAGGCCGAGCATCAGGTCGTCTTCGGCGTCCTGGTGGGCGTAAATCGTGTCGTAGCCGACGGTCCACAGCACCGATCCGACATAGAGTGCGACCGGCGCCCAATCGAGCTGGCCTTTGATGGCCGCCCAGCCCATCAGCGCGCCCCAGTTGAAGGTGAGCCCCAGCACCAGTTGCGGCCAGTAGGTGTAGCGCTTCATGTACGGATAGGCGGCGACCAAGGCCAGCGACGCGACGCCAAGGCCAACAGAATACCAATTGAACTGCAACAGAACGACAAGGCCGGCGAGCGACAGCGCAACGACGAATGCCAACGCCTGCTCGGGCATCACCTGCCCGCTCGGGATCGGCCGGTTGGCGGTCCGCGCCACCTGGGCGTCGTAGTCGCGGTCGACGTAGTCGTTGAAGGCGCACCCCGCCCCGCGCATGACAATCGCGCCGATGGTAAACAGCACCAGGTACCAGAGGTTGGGATACGGCCGTCCGCGATCGACCTCGGCCAAGGCGAGCGACCACCAGCAGGGAAACAGCAAGAGCCAAACGCCGATCGGCCGGTCGAGCCGGGCAAGCCTCAGATACGGCTGCCAGTCGGGCGGGGCATAGGTGTCGACCCAGTTGCCGCGCGGGGCATCGGGGACAGCAGGCGCGGCTTTCGGATTCGGCGGTGGGTCACTTGCGAGGGTCATGGCCAAGAGTTTAGGTCACGCCTCCATGGCCAGCAACACGGCCTGTTGTCTCGCGCCCGCAATCGGGTAATGAGGCGCCATGGCGATCCACGACCTCACCTCGCAACGGCTGTTTGTAGGGCCCGATCTGGCGGCCGGCGTCCGCTTTGCGCCGTCGGCCGAACAGGCGAACTATCTCGTCAATGTGCTGCGGTTGCAGCAGGGCGCGAGCCTGCTGGTGTTCAACGGCCGCGACGGCGAATGGCGGGCGTCGATTTTTGCTGTCGCCAAGCGCAGCGTCGTGCTGGAAGCCGTCGAGCAAACGCGTGCCCAGTCGACCGGCTCCGACATCCAGTATGTCTTTGCGCCATTGAAACACGCCCGCCTCGACTACATGGTGCAGAAGGCGACCGAACTCGGCGTCGCCCGGCTGTCGCCGGTCATGACGCGCCACACGGTTGCCGAGCGGGTCAATCTCGACCGGATGCGCGCCAACGCCATTGAGGCGGCGGAACAGTGCGGCATCTTGCGCGTTCCCGAGGTCGACGAGCCGGTGAAGTTCAAAGCCCTGATCGAGAGCTGGCCGGCAACGCGCACGCTGATCTTTTGCGATGAAGGTGCTGAGATGACCTCGCCGCTCGCGGCGCTGGGCGCGTTGCCTTCGGGAAGCGCCCTCGCAGTTCTGATCGGGCCGGAAGGCGGGTTTGCGGCCGACGAACGGGAACTTCTTCTGTCAAAGCCCTTCACGGTCGCGATCTCGCTCGGGCCGCGGATCATGCGTGCCGACACCGCCGCCATTGCCGCGCTGGCGCTCGTCAATGCAACTCTCGGCGATTGGCGTTAGGGTAGGTACGTGAAAATCAGCCGGTCGACCTTCGTGCCAACGACCTTGCAGGCGGCATCGAGACGCGGCGCGTCCCCGGTCATGACGACCGAGCGTTCGTCGCTCGCGACATCGCCTGAAACTTCATAGGGCGCCGGTTCGCATCCCGCCTTGAAGATGTAGGCGGTGCCGAAATAGCGGCTGGCCTCGCGCGTGCCCTCAAACAGCAGCGTTCCCTGGCTGGCGCCGTTTTTGGCGATGCCGGAGCGCGGTTTTTCGTAAAAGAACTTGCGCGCTTCGCCGCTCGTGTCGAGCCTCATCACTGAGCCGTTGTGCATCCACGTTTTGCTGCCGGAGCTTGCCGTCGCAGGCTTGGCAGCGCCACCTTCGCTCAAGACCACCACCTGCTTGTCACAGGTGTAAGCGGCAGGCAGGCCATCGGCCGCGTAGTCGCACAAGGCATCGACCTCGATCGCCTGGCCGCGATCGGTAAAC
>JANORU010000061.1:0-3622 GCA_031415475.1 Hyphomicrobium sp. | reverse complement strand
TTTGGCTTCGTCGAACGGCGTGTTCTTGGAGCGCGAGCGCAGCAGATCCTTGTTGACGACCCACGGCTCGTCGAGATCGACAACGATCAGATCGGCCGGAGCGCCTTTTTCGAGCCGTCCGCCGGGCAGGCCAAAAACTTTTGCCGGGTTTATCGTCATGGCCTTCAAGAGCACCGGCAGGGCAACGTCGCCCGAGTGATAGAGGCGAAGTGCTGCAGGCAGCAGCGTTTCGAGCCCTGCCGCGCCATCGGCCGCTTCGGCAAATGGGCGCCGCTTGGTGTCGGCGTCCTGAGGATCGTGGCTTGAAACGATCAAATCGATATCGCCGGATGCAATACCGCGCACCATGGCCGAGCGATCGTCTTCATGGCGCAGCGGCGGGCGCACCTTCAAGAACGTACGATACGAGCCGATGTCGACCTCGTTGAGCGTCAGGTGATTGATGGAGACGCCGCAGGTGACGGGCAGGCCGCGCTTCTTGGCGGCGCGAACAACCTCAAGACTTGGCTCGCAGGTAATGGTCGCCGCGTGATAGCGCCCGCCGGTCATCTCGACCAGGCGCACGTCGCGCTCAAGCGTGATGGTCTCGGCGACCCGCGAGGCGCCGGGCAACCCAAGCCGGGTTGCCACTTCGCCGGAGTTCATGGCGCCATTGCCGGCGAGATATGGATCCTCGGTGTGGTGGACGATCAAGGCGCCAAAGTCCTTGGCGTACAGCAGCACGTTCTTCATGACGCGGGTGTTGGCGATGGTCGACTTGCCGTTCGAGAAGGCGACCGCGCCGGCCCGCTGGAGCAGGCCGATCTCGGTCATTTCCTCGCCCTTGAGGCCTTTGGTCATGGCCGCCATGGTGTGGATGTGGACGAGGGCGTTGTCGCGGGCACGTCGTTGAATGAAATCGACGAGCGAGACCTGATCGATCACCGGATTGGTATCCGGCATCACGATCATGGTGGTGACGCCGCCGGCCGCCGCCGCGTGGCTCGCTGTTTTGAGTGTCTCGCGGTGTTCGTAGCCCGGCTCGCCGGTGAACACCTGGGCATCGATCAGGCCCGGACAGAGAACGCGGCCCTTGCAGTCGATGACGGCCGCGCCTTCGGGCGCATTGCGGCGCAGGTGGGAGCCGAGGTCGGCAATCAGGCCATCGCGCACCAGCAGTCCGCCCGGCTCGTCGCGGTTCGAGGCCGGATCGATCAGCCGGGCATTGATGAACACCGTGGCGTCGGCCGTGGCCGCCGGTTTCTGAGGCGTTGTCGTCTTGGCGTTCATGCAGCGGTCTCGCCTAGTTCGGCAGGTTCTGGGCAACGGCTTCGAGCACCGCCATGCGAACGGCGACGCCCATTTCCACCTGTTCGCGGATGACGCTGCGGGGATCGTCGGCAATGTTCGAGGCGATCTCGACGCCGCGGTTCATGGGGCCTGGATGCATCACGAGCGCGTCGGGCTTGGCCTTGGCGAGCTTTTCATGATCGAGGCCGAAGAAGTGGAAGTACTCGCGTGTTGACGGCACGAACGAGCTTTCCATCCGCTCGCGCTGCAGGCGCAGCATCATCACGACGTCGGCACCGGCAATGCCCTTCCACATGTCGGTGAACACTTCGGCGCCGAGCCGTTCGGGCTTGGCGGGCAGCAGCGTCGAGGGTGCCACAATTCGGACCCGAGCGCCGAGCGTGTTCAGCACGTCGATGTTGGAGCGGGCGACGCGGGAATGGAGAATGTCGCCGCAGATCGCGACGATGAGACCAGCGACCCGTCCCTTGGCGCGGCGGATGGTGAGGGCATCGAGCAGCGCCTGAGTCGGATGCTGATGCGCGCCGTCGCCTGCGTTGACGACCGAACAATCGACCTTCTGCGACAGAAGTTCGACTGCGCCTGCCGCATGGTGGCGGACGACAATGATATCGGGCCGCATGGCGTTGAGGGTGATCGCCGTATCGATCAACGTCTCGCCCTTGGAAATCGATGACGTTGAGACGTTCATGTTCATGACGTCAGCACCGAGCCGCTTGGCGGCGAGTTCGAACGACGACTGGGTGCGGGTCGAGCTCTCGAAGAACAGATTGATAAGCGTCTTGCCCTTCAAGACATCACGTTTTTTGGCCTCAAGGCGGTTCTGATCCGCATTGTGGTCGGCGATGTCGAGGAGAAAATTGATCTCGTTCGCCGTCAACTTCTCGGATGAGAGAAGATGGCGGTGGGGGAAGCTCTGTTTCGGCTTCAGGGCAGCGGTGGTCATTAAAGCGGTGTCTATAGGGGGTTGGAGGCCGGTCTGCAAGCCGTCGTCCACAGGAGCGGCCGAATCAACGTGTTATAGAGTTTCCGTAACCTTACGAGCTGCCCGATTCGCGATGCCAGGACGCTTCAAGACCCACGATGTCAGCAATCAACCGCCGGTTTTTGCGGATGTGAACCTGTTTGCCTCCGATGTGGCGTTGACCGAGGCGGTGACGCGGGAGGCCGGACCTCCGGCGGTCAAGGCGCTCAATGCCTTTGGGCTTGTTGCCGGGTCGGAAGAGGCGTTCGAACTTGGTCGCAGAGCCAATGCCGAGGTCCCAAAGCTCAGGACGCACGACCGTCAGGGTCATCGTCTGGACGTGGTCGAGTACGACCCGGCTTATCATCAGTTGATGGAGATGAGCTTCGCCGAGGGCCTCAACGCCGGCGCGTGGGCTGACCTTGTGCCGTCGAGCGGTCTGAGACCGTTGTCGCATGCGGCGAGAGCCGGGGCGCTCTATCTCGCGGCGCAAGTCGATGCCGGCCACTGCTGCCCGGTGACAATGACCCATTCGGCAGTGCCGGTGATCGCCGGCGAGCCTGATCTTGCCGAGCACTGGCTGCCGCGCATTGTCTCGCGCACCTACGACCAACGTTTCATTCCGGCGGCTGACAAGTCGTCGGTCACCATCGGCATGGGGATGACTGAGAAGCAGGGCGGCACCGACGTGCGCGCCAACGAGACATCGGCGGAACGAACGGGCGACGGTTTGTACCGCCTCGTCGGTCACAAATGGTTTTTGTCGGCGCCGATGTCGGACGCGTTCCTGATGTTGGCTGCGGCCCCGGCCGGGCTGTCGTGTTTTCTGGTGCCGCGCTTTTTGCCCGATGGCGAAGTCAATGCTCTGCACTTGCAACGCTTGAAGGACAAGCTCGGCAATCGTTCGAACGCGTCGTCTGAGGTGGAACTGGCGGGCGCTTTCGGCTGGTTGATCGGAGATGAGGCGCAGGGTGTTCAGCGCATCATCGAAATGGTCAACCACACGCGGCTCGATTGTGCGGTGGCCTCGAGCGGCCTGATGCGTCTCGCTTTGGCGCACGCCATCCACCACGCTGAACATCGCCGGGTGCAGGGAAAGACGCTGATCGATCACGCCCTGATGATGCAGGTGCTGGCCGATCTGGCGCTCGATTGTGAAGCGGCGACGGCACTTTCCATGCGTCTGGCCCGCTCGTTCGACATGGCGAGTGACCCGCGCGCGGCGGCCTGGCGGCGGCTGATGACGCCGATCACCAAATACTGGGTGTGTAAGATTGCGCCGGCATTTGTGGCCGAAGCAATGGAGTGCCTGGGCGGTAACGGTTACGTTGAGGACTGGCCGTTAGCGCGGCTCTATCGCGAAGTGCC
>JANORU010000060.1:0-2105 GCA_031415475.1 Hyphomicrobium sp. | reverse complement strand
CGACGCGCTGTTGCTGCCCGCCAGACAAAACATGCGGATACTCGTTGGCGTATTTTTCGAGCCCGACGCGCGCCAGCATAGCCATCGCTTCGCGATGCGCTTCGGCCTTCGGCAGAGCTTTCAGGCCAAAGGCGACGTTGTGCAAAATTGTGAGATGGGGAAAGAGCGCGAAGTCCTGAAACATCAGGGCGACGTTGCGCCGCTCCGGTGGCACGAACCGGTTCGGTCCCGCGACTTCGATGTCGTCGATCAGCACCCGGCCGCTCGACGGACGCTCGATGCCGGCGGTCACGCGAAGGAGCGTCGTCTTGCCGGAACCGGACGGACCGAGCAGGCAGACAACTTCGCCCGGATCCAGCGACAGTGAAAACCGGTCGAGCGCGGCGTCATCGCCGTAGGTGCGCGAGACGCCGTCGAGTGTCAGGCTGGCCGCAAACATGGCGGCGGCGCGGCCGCGAGCCAAACCCGAAGCGCCATTCAACCCCGACCGGGAATCCGCTGGCTTATTGTCGTTTCCGCCCGACACGCTGGCCACTCAAATGGATTGGGCTTTGTCTCAGCCCTGGGGTTCGCCCGAATTGTCGGCCGAAGTGGCCAACTGGTCCGGCTTATCGGCCTCTTCGGCCGCTTCGTTGGGCTTATCGGCCTCTTCGGCCTCAGGCAAGTCGAGATCCATCAGAGGCGCATCCGCCTCGTCGTCACCGTCGTCTTCGAGCGGCAGTTCATCGGGCATCAGGGCCGCCACATCCGTCGGCTCCGGCACGCTGAATCCAGGCGGCAATTGGCCATCGAGCAGGCCTTGCGCCCGCAAATCGGCAAGGCCGGGAAGATCCTTAACGCTGTCCAGGCTGAAGTGCGCCAGGAACGCTTCGGTCGTGCCGTAAGTGATCGGTTTGCCGGGCGCGCGGCGGCGGCCGCGCGGGCGCACCCAACCGGATTCTAGAAGGATATCGAGCGTGCCGGGCGAGGTCGAGACGCCGCGAACGTCTTCGATTTCGGCGCGCGTGACGGGCTGATGGTAGGCGATGATGGCCAGCGTTTCGAGGGCGGCTTTCGACAGCCGGCGCTCCTCGCTGGCGTGCTTTTCAAGAAGATAAGAAAGGTCCTCGGCGGTGCGCAACGACCAGCGGCCAGCCACGCGAACAAGCTGAATGCCGCGGCCGAAATACTGCTCCTTCAAGTCCGCCATCACGGTCCGCATGTCGGTGCCTTGGGGAAGGCTTTCGGCGAGCGAGCGTTCGTCCAAGGGTTCGCTCGCCGCGAACAGTAGCGCTTCAACGATCCGGACCAGACGCTTCAATTCCTGTGCCGCTGCATCGGCGGGGTCGGGCGCAAATCCAACTTGGCTATCGGCCAGCGCTGCCGCCAGTTCGCGCGCTTCCGCGCCGACGGGATCATCGAACTCCGAGCCGTCCAAACTGTCATTGCGCGATACGAGCTTCAATCGCGGCGGAACCATGCTTTTATTCCCGTCTTTGTTCTGCACGTTGTCAGCACTCATTACTCACGCCACACGCCTCTCAGGCGAAACGCTGCCAATCCCCACCCTCGCCGCGCTTGCGCATATAGATCGGCGCGAACGGCTCGTCCTGGCGAATTTCAACCAAACCTTCGCGCGTCATCTCAAGCGTCGCGCCGAATGAACTGGCGCGCGCGGTGCGGCTCTCCTCGCCCCGAGGAATATACTTCTCGAGGAAGAAATCGAGCTGCACCCAGCTACCGATGGTTTGCCCGACCAGCCGTTCCAGCCGGCCGCGCGCATCCTGGACCGACCACACCTTGCGGGCGCGCACGACATGCGTGATTTTTACATTGCGGCGGCGCTGATCGGCATAGGCCTTCAACAGATCATAAATCTCTGCCGTCCAGCGGGTATCGCGAACGGTCTTGACGCCTTCCGGCATGCCGCGCGGGAAGACGTCTTGGCCGAGCCGCTTCCTGGTCATCAATTGCGCGACGGCATTGCGCATGGCGTCGAGCCGCGCCAGCCGGAACGCCAAGCGCTGCGCCATATCCTCGGCGGAGATCGTCTGATCGGGGTCTTTTTCTTTGGGCAGAATGAGACGCGATTTGAGGTAGGCGAGCCAGGCGGCCATGACCAGATA
>JANORU010000059.1:0-1826 GCA_031415475.1 Hyphomicrobium sp. | reverse complement strand
CCTTAGCCTTTAGACCACCGGCTTTCCTGCAGTTCGGAGCGCTTCGTAGATGTGCGGTATCATCGGAATCCTCAGCGACCAGCCGGCGGCGCCCCGGCTGGTGGAGGCACTGAAGCGGCTGGAATACCGCGGCTATGATAGCGCCGGCATCGCCCTGCTGGAGGGCGGCAAGCTCAAGCGGCTGCGCGCGCCGGGCAAGCTGTCCAATCTCGATGCCAAGGTACGCGAGCAGACGCTGAAGGCCGGCGTTGGGATCGGGCACACGCGCTGGGCCACGCACGGCCAGCCGAACGAGACCAACGCCCACCCGCATGCCTCGGGTCGCGTCGCGATCGTGCACAACGGCATCATCGAGAATTTCCGCGAGCTGCGCGAGGTGATGGAAGCGCGCGGCCGCAAGTTCGTGACCGAAACGGACTCGGAAACGATCGCCCACCTGATTGATGAAAACCTGAGCAAGGGGCTCAAGCCGAAGGACGCCTTCAAGGCGGCGCTCGACCAGCTGCGCGGCGCCTTCGCCATCGCCGCCATCATCGAGGGCGAGGACAATCTCATCCTCGGCGGCCGGCGCGGTTCGCCGCTGGTGATCGGCATCGGCGATGGCGGCGAAATGTTCCTCGGCTCGGACGCACTCGCGGTTGGCCCCTTCACCACGCGCGTGATCTATCTCGAGGAGGGTGACTGGTGCGCCCTCACCCGCTCCTCGTTCGAAGTGTTTGACGCCGCGGGCAAAGCCGTTGAACGCGCGGAGACGCATGTGCCAGCCGCCGGCGCCGCGGCCGAGAAGGGCAACTACCGCCACTTCATGCAGAAGGAGATTTACGAGCAGCCCGACTTCGTCGGCCGCACCGTCTCGGGCTATATCGATGCGTACGAACTCAAGGCCGTCCTGCCCACGCGTCCCGGCAAGAGGGCGCTCGACTTCACGCAGTTCGATCGCATCCAGATCGTCGCCTGCGGCACGGCATATTACGCAGGCTTCGTCGCGAAATACTGGTTCGAGCAGCTCGCCGGCATCGTCACCGATGTCGATGTCGCATCCGAATTCCGTTATCGCGATCCGGTGCTCGGCCCCCGCACGCTCGCCATCCTTGTCACGCAATCGGGCGAGACGGCCGACACCAAAGCCGCGATGGAGTACGCCAAAGCCAAGGGCGTGACGACAGCCGCCGTCGTCAACGTGCCGACGTCCTCCATCGCGCGCGAATGCGACGCCATCCTGCCGACGCTCGCGGGCGTGGAGATCGGCGTTGCGTCCACGAAAGCGTTCACCGCACAGCTCTGCGCGCTTCTTGCGACCGCCGTCGCTGCAGGCCGCCAACGCGACTTTCTTTCGCGCGAGCGTGAGAAAGCCATCGTCGGCGCGATGATCGAACTGCCGCGTCTCATCTCCGAAGCGCTGAAGGTCGAAGACCAGATCATGAAGCTCGCGCCCGAAATCGCGAAGGCGCGCGACATTCTCTATCTCGGCCGCGGCCAGCACTATCCAATCGCGCTGGAAGGCGCGCTGAAGCTGAAGGAAATCTCGTACATCCACGCCGAGGGCTATGCGTCCGGCGAACTCAAGCACGGCCCCATCGCGCTGATCGACGAGGCGACGCCGGTGATCATGGTGGCGCCGCACGACCACCTGCTGGAGAAGTCGCTGTCCAACCTGCAGGAAGTGGCGGCCCGGCACGGCAAGGTGTTCCTGGTGTCCGACAAGGCCGGGATCAAGCAGGCGGGGAAAGCCCCCTGGGGCACGATCGAGGTGCCGGACTGCGAGCGGGCCATCCAGCCCATCGTGTCGGTGGTGCCGCTGCAGCTGCTCGCCTATCACGTGGCCG
>JANORU010000058.1:0-2463 GCA_031415475.1 Hyphomicrobium sp. | reverse complement strand
TACAATTGGTACGGGACAGAGGACCTAGGTCCCTTGGAGCCTCACTACATCTCGTCGGTCGACAGCGGCAATCTCGCCGGCCACCTGATCGCACTCGCCAACGCGGCGCGCGAATGGCGCACCGTGCCACTTGACGCTGAGAGGCGCTTCTCCGGGATTGCAGACGCGCTCGAACTCACCAGGGTGGAGGCCGTCCGGCTGCGGGACGGGCGGCGAACGCAGACCGTCACCTTCGGCCAGCTCGATGACGCGATTGCCGGGTTGGCAGTTCTTATCGCGCAGACGCAGGCGCACGGCGATGACCTTGCGGCAAGACTCAAAGAACTCTCCACTCAAGCAGAAACAATGGCCGATATTGCCGGCGCACTGGCGGATGAACGCGGCGATGGCTCCGGCGTGGACTTGCTGTTTTGGGCGAACGCGACCCAGAGCTCCATCGACAGTCACCTGCGTGATCTCACGCTATCTCCGAACGCCGCCTTTGGTTTGGACAAGCGTATCCAGACCCTTGAGGGCACAGTACGCGCCATGGCACTGGCCATGGATTTCGGATTTCTTTTCGATCGCGACCGGCATCTGCTGTCGATCGGCTTCGTCGTTGCGGAAGGCAAACTGGACCAGAATTACTATGATCTACTCGCGTCCGAGGCACGGCTTGCGAGTTTCGTTGCTATTGCCAAAGGCGATCTGCCCGCTCGCCATTGGTTCCGTCTCGGCCGTGGCGTCACGGCCATCGGCCATGGTGCAGCTCTGATCTCGTGGTCAGGGTCGATGTTCGAATACCTGATGCCGTCGCTCGTCATGCGGGCACCGTAAGGGAGCCTCGTCGAGCAGACGGCACGGCTCATCGTGCAGCGCCAGATCGCATACGGTGCCAAGCTCGGCGTCTGGGGAATATCTGAATCGGCCTACAACGTTCGCGATCTCGAATTCACCTACCAGTACTCGAATTTCGGAGTGCCAGGCCTCGGTCTGAAGCGGGGCCTCGGCGAGAACGCTGTTATCGCGCCTTACGCGACTGCCCTGGCGGCGATGGTCGATCCACGCGCCGCCGTGGCCAACTTCGAGCAACTGACACGGGTCGGTGCGCGCGGCCGTTACGGCTTCTATGAAGCCCTCGACTACACGCCAGTCCGGGTACAAGAGGGCAAGTCGGTCGCCATCGTCCAGGCCTTCATGGCACATCATCAAGGCATGTCGATCGTCGCCATCGCCAACGCATTGCTCGATGGCGTTATGCGCACTCGATTTCATGCCGAACCCATGATTCAAGCGACTGAGCTGCTGTTGCAGGAGCGGACTCCACGCGACGTCGCTCTCTCCCGGCCGTGGGCAGCGGAGGTGAAGTCGGCGGTCAAAGTCGGAGAGATCGAGGCTCCCGGCGGGCGGCGGCTCATTGGCGCGCACGGCCCGACACCCGAAACGCACTTATACTCCAACGGCCGCTATACGTTGATGCTCACCGCCGCTGGCTCCGGCTATAGCCGCTGGCGGGATCTGGCTGTGACGCGATGGCGAGAGGACACCACGTGCGACGATTGGGGGTCCTACATCTTCGTTCGCGACGTTCGAAGCGGCGCGATTTGGTCGGCGGGTTTTCAACCGAGCGGCGCCGAACCCGACGATTATGAGGTTGTCTTCAACGAGGATCGCGCTGCCATCACGCGCCGCGATGGCTCGTTGACCACAAGCACGGAGATTCTTGTCTCACCGGAAGACGACGCCGAGGTGCGTCGCGTTTCGATCACGAACTCAGGCAGCTGGTCGCGCGAGTTCGAGGTGACATCGTATGCGGAACTCGTGCTGGCGCCCCAGGCTGCCGACGTCGCGCATCCGGCTTTCTCCAAGCTGTTCGTCGAGACTGAGTACTTGGCGAAATTGGGTGCCCTCCTGGCGACGCGGCGGCGGCGCGGCCCCTCCGAGCCGGAGGTCTGGGCGGCGCATCTCACGGTTGTCGACGGCGAGGCTGTCGGCAAGCCGCAATATGAGACCGACAGGGCGAGGTTCTTGGGGCGCGGATCGAGTGCGCGCAGGGCGGCCTCCGTACTGGACGGCCGGCCGTTGTCGAACACGGTCGGCATCGTTCTCGATCCGGTCTTTGCTCTCCGTCGCCGCGTGCGGGTCGAGCCCGGCGCCATCGTCCGCGTTGATTTCTGGACGGTGCTCGCATCGTCGCGCGCAGAGTTGCTCGACCTGATTGACAAGCATCGCGACACGATAGCCTTCGAACGTGCGGCGACACTGTCGTGGACACAGGCTCAGGTCCAGCTGCGCCACCTCGGCATCGATCAGGCCGAAGCCGCGCTGTTTCAGAGAATCGCGGGGCACGTGCTGTACGCGTCGCCCAAACTGCGTCCGCCGTCGCAATCCATTCAACGAGGCGGCGGCGGGCAACAGGGCTTGTGGAGCCTCGGCATTTCGGGGGACTTGCCACTCGTGCTTCTGCGCATTGCCGATGCCGAG
>JANORU010000057.1:0-5265 GCA_031415475.1 Hyphomicrobium sp. | reverse complement strand
TTCATATCCAGTCGATCGTCAAGTCGATGCCGGCGTTGAGACGCGTCATGTGCAGCAAATTCGAGACATAGCGAGAAAGCCGCTCCGCCTCCTCTTCGACGGCGAGCAGCAGATCGGACCGGGCGTCTGGGGTGAGCGCGTCTCCCAGTTCGCGCAGGCTTGTCACGCCGCCCAGGATTGTCGCAAGCGGCGTTTTGAGATCGTGCGACAGCGACGACAACAAGGCCGCGCGCAGCGTTTCCCGCTCGGCCTTGGTGCGTGCGACTTCGACCTGCTGTGCAAAATGTGCTCGCTCAAGTGCGACTTGACCCTGGCGCACAATCGTCCGGCGAAGTTGGTCGGCGTGCGCTTGGACGCGCACGTGCGACGGTAGCGAGCGGAAGCCGATCACACTTCGCCCGGGCCCGAGTGTCGAAAAAGCAAACGCGCTGCCCGACCATCCTGGCGCTGCCGGTTGTTCGTCGGTGCCGCGCCGGTACGCCCGTTCGGCCGCTTGACGCGCGGCGTCATCCAACTGAAGGCCTGAGGGAACGGCATCCTGGATCTCCAGCCGGTCGCCGCGCGGATGGAGAAGGACGGCGCTGCCGCCATCTATCGCCGCCAGGTGGGCAACGATCATGCGTTCTATCGCGCCGGGCGTTGTTGTGGCCTCGAGATCGCTGGTGAAGGTGGCCAGCTGTTCGAGCATTCCGGCGCGGGCTTTGGCGGCATCGGCTTCCTCGCGCAGGCGTCCCGCCAGAAATCCGGTGGTTGCGGCGGCGGCGAGCAGGACGGACAGGGCCAGTGCATCCTCGGCCTTGGCGACGCGCAACGTATAGAGCGGTTCCACTAAGAAGAAATTGTAGGCGAGAAAGGCGAGGATGGACGCGGCAATGCCGGTCCAGAAGCCGTAGCGGATCGATGCGATGAGGACGGCAATCAGGAACAGTAGTGCGAAGCTCGGCGCTGGCAATGTGCCTTGCAGCAGGTGGGCGATGACCACGGCCGCCGCAACGATAGCGGCGGCGCCCGCCAGTTCGGCTGGGCTCGGCGTGGCGCGCCAACTTTCTGTTTCTGGCAGGATGTGACGAGGTGCGTCCGGTTCTGGCATGGCGACGTTTTGGGGTCCTGTGGCCGGGCTGGCAACCGTATTTATGGAATCCTTATACCGGACGTATGGCTTCCACATCGTTTCCTTATGCGCCTTGGCGCAGGGTCGGCGCGACCGGCCGGATTTTCGGCCCCGGCAGCTCAGGTGACTCATGGACGCGACCGCCCCTACAACCGTTCCGACGACAAAAGCACAGCTCGCCAAAAGCGGGTTCTGGGGACTGACGCTTGGTTCCGTGGGCGTCGTCTATGGCGACATCGGCACGTCTCCGCTGTACGCATTTCGTGAGGCCATCATGGCGGCGAATGGCGGTACCGCAGGGATCGTCGATCGTGGCAGTGTTCTGGGCGTTCTGTCGTTGATCATTTGGGCGCTCACGATCGTCGTGACGCTCAAATACGTGATGATCCTTCTGCGTGCCGATAACCAGGGTGAAGGCGGCACGCTTTCGCTGCTGGCGTTGGCGCAGCGGGCGATGGGCCGCTCGACTCCGGCAATCCTGTTTTTAGGGATAACTGGCGCCGCACTGTTTTATGGCGATGCGCTGATCACGCCGGCGATTTCGGTTCTGTCGGCGGTTGAGGGATTGAAACTGCTGACGACCAGCTTCGAACCCTACATTCTGCCGATCACCATCGGCATCATCATCGCGCTCTTCCTCGTGCAGAGCCGGGGCACGGGTGCGGTCTCGATCTGGTTCGGGCCGATTACACTGGTGTGGTTCGCCGCCATGGCGGCCGGTGGGCTGGCGCATGTCGGGCAGGACCCGTCGATTCTCGAAGCGATCAATCCGGTTCATGCCATCGGCTTCGTTGCTCAAAACCCAGGGATTGGCTTTATCGCGCTGGGCGCCGTCTTTCTTGCCGTTACCGGTGCGGAAGCGCTGTATGCCGATCTTGGCCACTTCGGCCGCAAGCCGATCCAGGTGGCGTGGGTTTTCGTTGCCTTTCCCGCGCTGGCGCTGAACTACCTCGGCCAGGGTGTTTTGGTGTTGCAGACTCCGGCCGCGATCGGAAATCCGTTCTTCCTGCTCTATCCGGAATGGGCCTTAGCACCGATGGTGGCGCTGGCGACCGCTGCAACTATTATCGCCAGCCAGGCGGTCATTACGGGTGCGTACTCGCTGACCCGTCAGGCGATACAGCTGCGCTTGCTGCCACGCATGAAGATCCAGCACACATCGGCGGAGCAGGCTGGGCAGATTTATATGCCGGCGGTCAATACGCTGCTGCTGATCGGCGTCATCGCGCTGGTCTTGATCTTTGCATCGTCGTCAAAGCTCGCGACCGCCTATGGGATCGCCGTGACTGGAACAATGGTGGTGACCGCGTTGCTGGCCATTGTGGTGGTCAACCGGTCCTGGGGCTGGTCACTCGCTGCCGCCGTGGCGCTGATCGCGCCATTCCTGCTGGTCGATCTCGTGTTTCTCGGAGCCAATCTCATGAAGGTCGTAGATGGCGGCTATGTGCCGCTCATAATTGCGGCACTCGTCTGTCTGGTGATGTGGACGTGGGTGAAGGGCACGCGCCTGCTCACGCTCATGGACCGTCAGGCAGAGATCCCGCTGACGGATCTGCTGGCGCAGATCGAGAAGAAGCCGCCGCCGGCTATCCCTGGCACAGCGGTCTATCTCACCTCGCATCCGGATTTTGCGCCGGTCGCGCTCATGCACAGCTTGAAGCATTTCAAGTCAATGCACGAAAGTAACGTCATCCTGTCGGTAAAAACCGCGGACGTGCCGCGCGTCGCCGAAGCCGAGCGGGTGGAGTTCAAGGAAATCAGCCCGCGGTTCCGTCTCGTGACCATGACGTTCGGCTACATGGAAGAACCCAACGTCCCGCAAGGCCTCGCGCTCTGCCGCAAGCTCGGCTGGACGTTCGACATCATGTCGACGTCGTTCCTGGTTTCGCGCCGGTCGCTAAAGCTTGCGGCAAGGAGCGGAATGCCGGTCTGGCAGAGCCGGCTATTTATGTTCCTCGCCCGCAATGCCTCCGGTGCGACCGACTATTTCCACATCCCGGCTGGCCGCGTGGTGGAAATTGGCACCCAAGTGAACGTCTGAATTGCCGAACGAGGCGGAGGGTTTGGCCGGGAGGCTGGCGAAACGCTTAACGCCAGCTTCCTCCGTCCTTCTGCTTCCCCGATCGCTTCAAAGCAGCCAGCTGCAGGCGAGGATCGACCGGCTAGCACCACGTCAGATCCTCAAGATCGCAGGCCGTCGAACTTCGACGCGGCGATGAACCCTGAGCCTTTTCATCCAGGCGGCAAGTGGTGTAGTCAGGGGTCACGAGACGACCCCTTCGGCCAAATCTTCCCAACAATAGGACGCGGCATGTCCCTTGAGAACCACGCCGTTGACAAGGTGCCGGCTTGGTCCTGGTTGGCTCCTGCGGTTGCGTGTTGTCTACTGATCGCAACATTGTCAGGACTCGTTCCAGCGACATCGGGGCCAGTGCTGGCGCTGGCGGCCGTGCTGCTGGGTGCGGCGGTGTTTGCGTCCGTCCATCACGCCGAGATCATTGCGCTCAGGGTCGGCGAGCCGTTCGGGTCGATCGTGCTCGCCATTGCGGTGACCGTGATCGAGGTGGCGCTGATCGTGTCGATCATGCTGTCGGCCAAGGAGGGCAGCGATGTGCTGGCGCGCGATACGGTATTCGCGACCGTCATGATGGTGCTCAACGGGATCATCGGCCTATGTCTCGTGCTCGGCGGCGCGCGTCACCACGAGCAAAGTTTCCAGACCAGCGCGGCTGCGGCGGCGTTGAGTGTGCTCGGCACACTCGCGGTCATTACGCTCGTCTTGCCCAACTACACGCTCGCGACTCCAGGCCCCACCTATGCCCCGGCGCAACTGATGTTCGTCAGCATCGTCTCACTGATACTCTATTGCGTGTTTCTGTTCGTGCAGACGATCCGGCATCGCGACTATTTTTTGAATGACGATGACGGTGCCGATCATCATGGGGCCACGCCCTCGGATCGCACGGCCTATATCAGCATCGCGCTCTTAGGGTTGTCGCTCGTCGCTGTGGTTCTGCTGGCCAAGACTCTTTCGCCGGCGCTTGAGAGTGCTATCGCCGCAGCCAACCTGCCCAAGGCGTTCGTCGGTGTTGTGATCGCGGCCGTCGTTTTGTTGCCCGAGGGCTTGGCGGCCGTTGCCGCGGCGCGCGCCAATCATCTGCAAACCAGTCTCAATCTGGCGCTCGGCTCAGCGATGGCGACCATCGGCTTGACCATCCCCGTTGTCAGTGCTGTGGCCATCAGCCTCAGTCAGCCGTTGACGCTTGGTCTGGCCGCGCCAGAAATGGTGCTGCTCATCCTGACGCTGTTTATCAGCACGGTCACGCTCGCCACCGGGCGCACGACGATCCTGCAGGGCGCGGTGCATCTCGTGATCTTCTCGGTCTTCCTATTTCTGGCGGCCGTGCCCTAGCCGCGTGCGGTGCTGACGGGGACAGATGCTGTGCGGCGTGGCCAATGGCGTTGACAGCGGCAACTCGATTGTACACGGATGACGGTGACGATCAGTCGTGCCGGTGCGACCGGCAGGTGTTAGGCCGTTGGCATGGTGATGAAAGCGGGCCGGATGGGGTGGCGCAAATCCCTAGGCTGCGAGCGGGACGCCGCGCGGCGCGTCTGCGGCGTAGTCTTGCTTGTGCCGATGCTCCTGTCGCTGCTCGGCGCGCTGCCACTCGCGGCTGCTGACCTTGGCAGCACATGCTGCGCTGATCTCGAGGCGCGCATCGCCGATCTCGAAGCGTATGCGGCGCGGTCTCAGAACCGCAAATTCGAACTGACACTGTCCGGCGCCGTCAATAACGGGATTCTCGTCTGGGACGACGGCGTGCGCCGCGACACGACCGTAGTGACCAACGACAATGATAATTCGGTCGCCACCATCGAGGGCGAGAGCGGGGACTTGGCCCACGGCTGGTCGGCCGGCTTCGAACTCGAATTCGACATTATCAATGCCGGTTCGGGCGATGTCAGCCAGCGGGATCAAGCGGCAGTTCGGAGCTTGGAACTCGGCGAAGTGTCGATCTGGATCAAGAACAGCCAGCTCGGCGAAATCTCCATTGGCCAGACCAGCGCGCGTGGCGCGTCATCGGGTGCCGCCGAGCAGGATCTGTCCGGCACAGAGGTGGCAGGGTACGTTGGCGTCACCGATGTCGGCG
>JANORU010000056.1:0-4784 GCA_031415475.1 Hyphomicrobium sp. | reverse complement strand
CGCTCGCCCACGCCCGTGGCGCAGGCTTGGTTTTTTTGGGATCGCGCTTGCTGCTCATCTCCAAAGCCTCCGAAGCGCCAGACCGGGTTGTCCTTGGGCCCGACTCGGGCCCTGACGCACGATCCCGGCGAAAAGCGCGACCCTATTGGCGGGAGCCGGGATGGAAGTCAAGAAAGTCCCATGCCTCTTATTACCGGCAGCACCCAATTCCTAGCAAACATCGCTGTTTCAACGTGTTGTCTACCGGCTCCAAGTCCGCGAACACCAACCGGTCACCGGCAAAATTCTTGTCGTGTTAGAGCTTTGTTCACCCCGTTGTGACAATCTCTGATTGTATCATTGATGCTGGCACGCGCGTTACGAGCACACTTTCGCCCGACCAGCCAATCCCGGGACTGCAAGACTTCAGATCCGGTTCCATCAAGCACAGGAGACACCGACACCGATCCCAAACCATGAGCCCGGGACCCACCCTGGACCCTCGCAAGAATTATGGTCACTCCCACGCCTCCGACCCAAAACGGGGTTTCCCCAGACTCCGCGTGATCACAGTTCGAGACGGACCAGCCTAGGCCCATGAGAACCGCTGCCCTCACAGCGGTTCAAGCGCCGCCCCCAACTCCCGGGGGCGGCGCTTTTCGTTTGTATCCCCCTCGTTCGAGACAGAGGCGATGGACCACGTTGAGCCGCGAAGCCGGCCCTGGTTAGCTTTGCCCAACAGATGAGAGCCAAGCCCGCATGAAATTCGACGGCACCAAAAATTACGTCGCCACCAGCGATCTCAAGATCGCCGTCAACGCCGCCATCACGCTCGAAAAGCCGCTGCTCATCAAGGGTGAGCCGGGCACCGGCAAGACCGTGCTGGCGCTTGAAGTGGCCAAGGCGCTCGGCACGCCAATTCTCGAATGGCACATCAAGTCGACCACCAAGGCCCAGCAAGGGCTCTATGAGTACGACGCCGTTTCGCGCCTGAGAGACAGCCAGCTCGGCGATCCGAAAGTTGCGAACGTCGCCAACTACATCAAGCGCGGCAAGCTGTGGGACGCGTTCCAGATGGACCGCCGGCCGGTGCTGCTGATCGACGAAATCGACAAGGCCGACATCGAGTTTCCCAACGACCTGCTGCAGGAACTCGATCGCATGGAATTCTTCGTCTACGAGACGGGTGAGACCATCAAGGCCCGCCAGCGTCCGATCGTGATCATTACGTCGAACAACGAGAAGGAACTGCCGGACGCGTTTCTGCGCCGCTGCTTTTTCCATTTCATCAAGTTCCCGGATGCCGAGACGATGCAAAGAATCGTCGATGTGCACTTCCCGGGACTCAAGGGCCGAATGGTCTCGGAAGCGCTCAGGATTTTCTATGATCTGCGCGATGTCCCGGGCCTCAAGAAGAAGCCATCAACCTCGGAACTGCTCGATTGGCTGAAACTGCTGCTCAACGAGGACATCGACTTCGCAACCTTGAAGGAAACGGACAGCCGCAAGCTGATCCCGCCGCTCGCCGGCGCGCTCGTCAAGAACGAGCAGGACGTGCATTTGCTCGAACGCCTGGCGTTTATGACCCGGCGCAAGACCGACTAAATCTCCCTGTATTTTCTGCATCAACTCGCCGCGAGCATTTGCACCGTATACGGCAGCGATTGACATCGGCTGCCCGCCGGTCAAACTTTGTTCCAGCATCTCGTCCTTCTACGTCTGCTGTTGATCCTGCGGCAGAAGAACAAATGCGCCTCTTAACACTAGGGGGTCTGCGACCCCCTAGTGTTCGTAAGGAACGAGGGACGAGATGCCTTCCTTTCCGTCAAGCGAGCCCGCAAGCGCGAACGGCGCAGCCGCACCGGCAGCGGCCTTCGATGGCTCAACACTGCAAACGGTCGACGACCTTGCCGCGTTTCTCGATGTCGCGCGCGGGCAACTGATCTACACGCTCTACAAAGCACCGGACGACCATCGCTACACCCATTTCGAAATTCCGAAGCGGTCCGGCGGCGTGCGCCTCATCAGTTCGCCGAACGGGCTGGTGCGCGAGCTTCAGTACAAGCTCTTGCCTGTGTTCCAGGGCCTTTGCGACGCTCATCCGGCAGCGCACGGCTTCATTCCTGGCCGCAGTGTCGTGACCAACGCTGTGCCCCATTGCGGGCAGCGGCTGGTGTTGAACATCGACCTTGCCGACTTTTTTCCAAGCATCAATTTCGGCCGGGTGCGCGGCCTGTTCATGAACCCGCCGTTTTCGATGGGTGCCAAAGCGGCAACCGTCGCTGCGCAAATCTGCACCTATCGCAACGGACTGCCGCGAGGCGCACCGACATCGCCCGTGTTGTCAAACTTCGTCGCCGCCCAGCTCGACCGGCGGCTGTTGCGGCTGGCTCGCGAAAACCACGTCGTCTACAGCCGCTATGCCGACGACATCACGTTCTCGACCAATCGACCGGCGATGCCGGCCAGCCTGGCCGTGTTCGAAGTTGAAAACGGCCCGATGACGACCGTGCGCGCGGGAGACGCCCTCGAACAGGCTATCATGCTGTGCGGCTTTGCCATCAATTCGAGAAAGGTACGCCTGCAGGGCCGGGCTGTGCGCCAGACCGTGACGGGGTTGACCGTCAACGCCAAGCCGAACGTGGCCCGCACGCGTATCCGTGACCTCAGAGCCATGCTGCATGCCTGGCAGAAGTTTGGCCTCGATGCCGCCGCCAACGTCCACTTCCAGCGTCACAAAGGGCAATCGGGCAGCGCCCGCCCGGCCTCGCCGGGGCAAGCCTTCCGCAACATTGTCTACGGTCATCTGTCGTTCGTGAAAATGGTCCGCGGCGGCGACGATCCGGTGTTCTTGAAACTGTGCGCGCGGTTGATTGCACTCGATCCCAACCCGTCGAAGTTTATCCGTCAGATGGTGTTTGGCGGCGACGACTTTGAGGTATTCATCTCGCACGCCAGCGAGGACAAGCCAGAAATCGCAAGGCCGATTTTCGAAGCCTGCGAGCGGGCGGGTGTGAAAGCGTTCCTCGATGAAGCTCACATCGCCTGGGGACAGTCGTTCACGTCGAAGATCAACACGGCCCTGGGCGCGGCGCGCACCGTGCTGGCGGTCGTCACGCAGAACTCCGTCACCAAGGAGTGGCCGCTCGCGGAAATGAACAGTGCGCTGGCGTTGGAGGTGTCCGGTGAAAAATCTGTCGTTGTCCTGATGGTCGGCAATCCGGATCTGTCGCGCCTGCCGTTGATCAAGACCAAGAAATATATTGCCTGGACGGGCGACGCAGATGCCGTTGCGCGCGAACTCAGGAAATCCATCAAGCGCGGCGCGGAGACGGCCCCCGCCCAGACGAGCGTTCCGGTGGTGTCGCGCGATCCGCCCGTGCCGAAGCCACCTCCCCTGCCGCCGGTGCTACCGGTCGCCGGAAACGTTGAGAAACCCCGCCAGGGGCTGCTGGCCCGGCTGCTGTCGGTCCGCAAACTCGATGACGAGTGAGCACGCGGCCTCGACCCGGCTTGTCACCCGCCTGCCGATGGCCTAGCGATTTCGGAAAACCTGCTGAGGCACATTGATGACTGACACCTCATACTCAGGCGGCTGCCAATGCGGCGCGGTGCGGTTTCGCGTCGACGGCGACCTAGGCGACGCTTCGATCTGCCATTGCCGCATGTGCCAGAAGGCGTTCGGCGGCTTCTACGCGCCGCTCGTCTCGGTCGGCAAGGCCCGGCTGACATGGACACGCGGGCGGCCCAAATGCTTCGCCTCGTCCAACTTTGCCACGCGCGGATTTTGCAGCGACTGCGGTACGCCGCTTACCTATGAAGCGCCCGACGGCATTGCGCTTGCCATCGGCGCCTTCGATCACCCTGAAACGATCGAGCCGGCCATTCAGTTCGGTGTTGAGGGCAAGCTTCCCTTCGTCGATGATATTGCCACGCTGCCGAGCCGGGTGACGATTGACGACATCGAAGCGGCGCCGTTTCTCAACGATCTCGTGTCCAATCAGCATCCCGACCACGATACAGACACGTGGCCGCCGGCGTGACTGAGGACATCCGAACATTGAGACGGGCAGCCGACTTGGCCGCGGCTGGACTGGTCGGCGAGAGCGACGTCGCCGCGCTCGATACCGTAGGCGCGCGCTACGCCATCGCCCTGACGCCGGTCATGGCTGAACTCATCGATCATGGTGATGCAAGCGATCCGATTGCCCGCCAGTTCATTCCAAGTGTCGCGGAACTCAAAACGCATCCGGCCGAGGTTGCCGATCCGATTGGCGATAAGGCCCACAGCCCCGTGCCGGGACTGGTGCACCGTTACCCGGACCGCGTGCTGTTGAAAGTCGCCAGCGTCTGCCCGGTCTACTGCCGATTTTGCTTCCGCCGCGAGATGATCGGCCCAGAGCTTGGCGAGGCGATGAGCGAGCAGGACGTCGACACCGCCCTCGCCTACGTCCGCGCGCACCCGGAAATCTGGGAAGTGATCTTGACCGGCGGCGATCCGCTGGTGCTTTCACCGCGCCGCATCGCATCTCTCACCCGGGCACTCGACACAATTCCTCACGTCAAAGTCTTGCGCTGGCATACCCGCGTGCCGGTGGTCGATCCGGCGCGCATCACGGATGATCTCGTTACGGCGCTGACGGCTTCCTCCAAACCGGTCTATGTCGGACTGCACACCAATCACGTCCGCGAACTGGCGCCTGCCGCGCGCGCCGCTATTGGCCGCTTGACCTGCGCGGGGCTGACACTCGTCAGTCAGACGGTTTTGCTCAAAGGCGTCAACGATAGCGCCGATGCGCTCGAAG
>JANORU010000055.1:0-4926 GCA_031415475.1 Hyphomicrobium sp. | reverse complement strand
ACTCAGTTTCATTTTTTCTGCGCACTTTGGCAGCGTGCCTTTTGCCAGTGTGCATTTTGTCAGTGTACATCCAGAAGTGGTTGAGGCTTGCGCCTTTGTGTGTGCTCACCTCACTCCAAAATTCCCTCATAGCGTCTGCTGGCCCTTCAGGCTCTATATCGTCGTTCTCATAGGTTCCAGTCTTTCTAGGCTTAAAGAAGTTTGAGTTCCTCAGTATTGCCCAAAGCCTGTTCCGCAAGGCGCTGTTCTTCTCTCCATCAACTGAAAACCTTACGATCGCACGCATGTGACCCAACTCCAGAGAATAGTTCGCAGTGTCTCAGCTTGAAATCTGGGACTGTTGACAGCCAGTTCGCCATCCCCCAATTCCGTGCTAAGTTTGGCGCAAAGTAGGGGGCAAAATGGCAAAAGACAAAATTCTTAATCACTACCGCGAGCAGCTAAAGCTAGATGAGGAGGCGCTGAGGGAGTACGAGTCTGGTAGACGAGAGGAATTTGAAATCACCTCAACCGGTCGGACCAACTTAACCGACAAAGCCGTTTCAAAACTTAAGCACGGCATTGCCAAACTTAAAGCGATCATCGCAGCCCACGAAAGGAAGTCAAAGCATGGCTAAGGGCCCCAACGGTGAGAAACGCCCTGTTGACGCAATTGGCAACACTGTGAAGTTGGGCGAGGGGTCTGAACCCATCCATGCAGATCGTGCGTTCGGCATGGCGGGAGTTGAATGATAGGCGGTGCAAACGGCCAGTCTAGATCCGGCCCTTGCCTTTTTGCTGCCTCCGGAGCACGCTTCATAGCGCAGTAGGGGCCTGACCACAGTTGCGTTTGGGGGAGAAGTGTATGCCGGCCCAAAGCCCCGCTGCTGCAGATTTCCGCGCCGACCTCGAGACTATTCAAACGCTCGCCAAGGCGCCGGTCACGACGGCCGCCGAACTGGCAGCCACTCTCGGCCTCATTTATAAGACCATCAACGCGGCTGACCCGGCGCGCTATGATCGTGCTGCACTGAAGGCCGCCGCCCCGCATCTGCTGTTTGCCCTGTTCGATATCCGCACGCACTTGCGTGACAGCGTTCCCGGCTGGCAGTCGCGTGGTTTCATGACCCGCGACGTCCAGCGCACGTTGCGCGACGCTCTGCGCATTCTCCGATACGCGTCCGATATCATCGGCGAAATCAATATTGGCCACGCCATCATCGAAGACGGCGAAGCGCCGATGCAGGCGTTCATTGAGCGCACCCACAATACGCTCGTCCCGCACAAGTTCGAGACTGGCAAGAACCTGCAATTCCGCGCCGGCGACGTGCTGATCGTGCGCGGCACACGCCACAACAGTGCGGCCATCGCCCGGATCGGCGACATCGATTCCCAGTTCAGCCACGTCTGCATCGTGCATTTTGACGACCGTGGGACTGGCTTTGTCGTCGAAAGCCTGATCGAGGACGGCGCCGTCATCACGCCCTTGAAGCAGGCACTCAACCACGGCATGGCGCGGGCCATTTTACTGCGCCATCCGGATGAGGCGCTGGCGGCACGCGCCGCCAAGTCGATCTTCGATCATGTCACCAAGTCGAATTCTTCGTCGGGACGGCGCATCTGGTACGATTTCACTATGCGGCTGACGAACTACAACGAACTGTTTTGTTCCAAGCTCGTGCGGCTCGCCTTTGACAACGCGACCGGCGGCAAGCTGCGCCTGCCGACCTACACCACGCTTCTCGACGCCAAGAACAAGGACTTCTTCAAGCGCGTCGGCGTCAAGGCCGCGGAAACGTTCGCGCCCGGCGATCTCGAAATCGAACCCAATCTCGATCTCATCGCCGAATGGCAGGACTATCGCGTGACACCACGCATCCGCCTGCAAGATCTGATCATGACCAAGTTATTCGAATGGATGGACGAGCGCGGCTACAAGTTCGAGGAAGACACGACCGTCAAGATCGTCGCCTTTTTCGGCCGGCAAGCCACCAAACTATGGGCCCCGGCCCGCGATCTCGTGTTCAGTGTCGTGCCGAAAATTCCGCCCAACATGTCGCGACGCACGATCGCCACCATCGTCATGCTGCACAAGACGGCCGAGCCACTACTGCAGGATCTTCAGCATCTCGACCGTTTAAATATCGCCACAGAAGGTGCTTCGCTGCATCCGACCGAAGTCTTCGCGCACCTCGAAAAAGTGCGCGAGCAATCGCGCGGCCGGATCGGCTACCTCGTCGCTCCGCCCGGAAAGATTTGAAACTCACTCGAATTCGGTTGGCTCAAAGCGATAGTTGGCGTTGCAGAACTCGCAGGTCACGGTCAATTGGCCGCTGTCGTCCTTGAGATCGGCGAGTTCTTGCGCACCGAAGCGAGTGAGAAACATTTTCACACGGTCGCGCGAACAGCGGCAATGGGCTTCGAACGGCACAGCCGAAAACGCGCGAACACCCTCCTCGTGAAACAGCCGTATGAGCAGGCGTTCCGACGGCAGCCGCGGATCTACGAGTTCATGGTCCTCGACAGTGGCGGCGAGAATACGGACACGCTGCCAATCTTCTTCGCGATCGCCGGATGTCCCGGCCGCCGCCGCGTCGTCACCGTCGTCGAGCGGCTTCTGGATCAGCAATCCACCGGCCCGCCAATGCCAGCCGTCGCTGCCGGCTTCGCGCACTCGCGCCACGGCCAGCCTGACGTAGCTCGGCCGCTGCTCGGATTGCTCGAAGAACGCCGTCGCCGCCGCGCTTAAGCTGTCACCCTCAAAAGGAATGATGCCTTGCCGCGGTTCTTCGCCGGCACCGCGATCGAGCGTCAAAGCGAGGTGCCCTGTGCCGAGTAACGCCCGCCGGGCCGCAGCATCGGAGGAGGATGCCATAGACTGAACCTTGTCGCGATCGAAGCTCGCCGTGGCGCGCAACCGGCCCGGTGCTTCGCAATCGGCGAACAGGAAGCGGATGGCGCCATCGGTTCGGAACTGCAGACCGAGCCTGTGGCCCGGCGCGATCGCCGACCCGACGAGCGCTGTAAACGCCAGCACTTCGCCGAGCGCCTTGCTAACGGCCTCTGGATAATCATGGCGGGCAAGTATCGTATCGATCGAGGCACCAAGCTTCACGACCCGGCCGCGAACGCCGGACAGCTCCGTGACGAATGGCAGAACACGATCGTCACTGGTCGCGTCGACGCTGACTATCTGCTCGCCACCTGCTGCCGTCATCAATCGACCCCGAGACACCAGGCCAGGATCGCCTTTTGCGCATGCAGCCGGTTTTCCGCTTCATCGAACACCACCGACTGGCGGCCTTCGAGCACGGCTTTCGACACCTCATGCCCACGATAGGCAGGCAGGCAATGCATGAAGATCGCGCCCTTTGCCGCTTTGGCCATCAGCGCTTCATCGACGGCATAGGGTTTAAGGATTTTCTTGCGGCGCGAAGCGTCGGTCTGGCCCATCGACACCCAGGTATCGGTGACGACGCAATCGGCCCCGCGCACGGCGGCAGCCGGATCGGTGCCGACGGAAACGTCGGCCTTTTCGCGCTTGGCCCAATCGAGCGCGTCCTTTTCCGGCATCAGCTCCTTCGGACAGGCGAGGCGGAGTGTGAAGTCGAAGCGCGCGGCGGCGTGAACCCAGGACACCGCAACGTTGTTGCCGTCGCCAATCCAGGCGATCGTGCGGCCTTTGATGGCGCCTAAGTGCTCCTCGAAGGTCATGACATCGGCCATGATCTGGCAGGGGTGCGTTTTGTCGGTCAAACCATTGACCACGGGGATGGTGGCGTGGGCCGCGAGATCGGCGAGCGTGGCATGCGCGTTGGCGCGGATCATAATCGCGTCGGCGTAGCGCGAAAGAACACGCGCCGTATCGGCGATGCTTTCGCCGCGGCCGAGCTGCAGATCGGTATGATTGAGCCCGATCGTCTGGCCGCCAAGCTGACGCATGGCGATATCGAACGAAACGCGCGTCCGCGTCGACGGCTTTTCGAAGATCAACAGCAGAATCTGGTCCTCGATGCCCTTCGGACGGAACTTGGCCGGAACTTTCTTGCCGGCCGCTTTCATGGCGTGGGCGTTGTCGATGATCCGGCGCAAGGTCTTGGCGTCGAGATCGGCGATGTCGAGGAAATGTCGGACAGAAGCGGCTTTGGCCATGGTGGACTGTTTTTCGTTTTTTGAGGAGTTAAGTAGCAGCGGCGCGAACACGCGTCAGCGCTCGCGTGAGACGAGCAATGCCATCGCGGATGTCCGCATCGTCGACATTGAGGGGTGGCAGTACGCGCACGACGTTGTCACCGGCGCCGACCAGCAGGAGCTGCTCGCCGAATGCCGCCTTGACGACATCGGCAGGTGGAACTTTGAGTTTGAGGCCCGAGAGCAGGCCCTGGCCCCGCACGCCCTCGACCAGATCTGGAAACTTGTCGGCGATGCTGGCAAGGCCCTGCTTCAAAATGTTGGCCTTCATCACAACAGCATCGAGAAAGCCGGGCTCCATCATAATGTCGAGCACCGTCGCACCGACCGCCATCGCTAAGGGATTGCCGCCGAACGTCGACCCATGCGTGCCGGGCGTCATGCCCTTGGCCGCTTCGGCGGTTGCGAGAATGGCGCCGACCGGGAAGCCGCCGCCGAGACCCTTGGCGATCGCTATGACATCCGGCTTGATGCCTGCCCACTCGTAGGCAAACAGTTTGCCTGAGCGGCCCATGCCACATTGGATCTCGTCGAAGATCAGCAGCAGTCCGTTGCGGTCGCAAAGATCGCGCAAGCCCGCGAGGAACTGCTGCGGCGCCTCGCGCACGCCACCCTCGCCCTGCACCGGCTCGATCATGATCGCCGCCGTCTCCGGCCCGATCGCCTGCTCGACCGCATCGACGTCGCCGAACGGCACATGGTCGAACCCCTCGACCGGCGGTCCGAAGCCTTCCAGGTACTTGGGATTGCCGCCGG
>JANORU010000054.1:0-13024 GCA_031415475.1 Hyphomicrobium sp. | reverse complement strand
CACATTTTCTGGCGTGACCGTGGCCCGCTCGTGGCCCCATTTGTGATAGGTCTCGGGGCTGGTATCGAGGCGCGGGTTGATGGTCATGGTCCAGTTGAGGCGGCGCACGGGGCGGCCCTGCTGCAGGTTCAAGAGAAATTTCAGCGCGCGATCAAAGACGCCGATTTCATGGGCCATGGGCACAGGCGCGTGCCATTCCTTGAAGCTCATGCCGACGTCGAAATCAAGCGACCAGTCGGCCTGCGAAGTCACGATACCCGCGTCCATCCACAAATTGCCGTCGCGCTGATCGAGCAGGTTGAAGTCGCCCTGACACTGGCGCGTGATGTATTCCATTGGCCGGTATGGCAGCGTTGAGATGTCACCGAAAATGAACTTCTGATCGATGCCGAGCGGACGATTGATCCAGTGCCAGTTGTCGCCGTTACGCGTCAGCGTGAAGTGCTCGGGATAGTTGTCCGCCATCGACGTCATGAGCAGCTCGACCAGATCCCATTCGGCGGTCAGCATGTGCGGCAGCGACTGACAGCGGAGCGGGTCGTCGCGCAGCACCATCGCCCGGTCGCGCATGTCGGAGACGTAGTGCTCGTCGATATCGATCGGAAACTCGTACGCCGATCCTTTCGGGCCAGGCCCATGCGGCTCGATGTTGACCGTGTACATATACTTGTCTTCGTGAAACGGGAACGGGAAGCGCCGGATGGCGGCCGGACTGTTCGAGAACGTAAAGTCGTCCCGGAACGTTTCGTCCTTGAATACAAGGCCCATGGTCTTCGTCCTCATAACTTATCGCCTGAAGGCATCGGCCCTCAGGAACACGTTCTACAGCTCAAGCTCGACGCCTCTGCCTTCAATGCGCGAAACGCAAATCATCATCTTCTTGCCCGAGCCTTTTTCCTCGTCAGTCAGATAGTGATCGTTGTGGAGCAGGTGACCGTCACAAGAAACGACGGCCGTTTCGCATTGGCCACAAGCGCCGCCGCGGCATAGATACGGTGCATCGACGCCAGCCGCCTCGACCGCTTCCAGCACGCTTTGATATTGGCCGACGGTAATCGTCTTTTTCGACCGGTGCAGTTTTACGTCAAACGGCTTGCCGCTGGGTGGCGCCAGGAAGCGTTCGGAATGAACATTCTCGTCTGGCCATCCGGCTTCGCGCGCCGACCTCAAAACCCAGTCGATCATACCGGTCGGCCCGCACACATAAACGTGTGTGCCGAGCGGTTGCGAGCTGAGCAGCCGGCCAAGCGGCAGCGCCTCACCCTGGTCATCGGTGTAGGTGCGTATGCGATGCCCGTAGAGCGAACCGAGATGCCCGACATAGGCACCGCGTGCAACCGAGCGATTGGCGTAATGCAGTTCGAACGGCAGGTCCTCGATCGTTAACTGCTTCATCATCGCCATGAACGGCGTAATGCCGATGCCGCCGGCGAGCAGCAGATGGCGGCGGCCGCGACGGTCGATCGGAAACAGGTTCATCGGCTGCGAGATCGTCATCTCCGAGCCGGGCTTGACCTTTTCGTGCATAAAAGCCGAGCCGCCGCGCGAGTCGACCGTCCGCAGAACGCTGATCTGATAACTTTCCGGATCGTACGGCGAACCCATCAGCGAATAGGGATTGCGGATCACCCGGTCTCCGTCGCGCATCGTGACCACCGTATGCGCGCCGCCCGAGAATTCCGGCAGCGGCGCGCCATCGAGCGGCACGAACTTGAATCTTTTGACGCCGTCGGCAACCGCTTCGACGTCCGCCACCCGCACACGAATGTCAGTCGAAACGGTCATTTGTAGAGCTGTTCCTTCGGCGGAATCTGACCGGGCACTTCGGCGTCGACGCACACACCCTGGAAAGCGCCGAGCCGGCGCGAATAATGATCGCGGACAAAGAGATTAAGTCCGCAGTGGGCGCAAACAAACGGCGTCTCTGTGACGTCCTCGGTGAAGCCCTTGCAGTGAACGCACTGGACGCGTCGCTTGGCGGAGCCGCGATGCTCTGTGATCACCGATTTGTAGTCGATGCCGGCCGCGAGCGCTTCCTGAATGACGCTTCCGATGAATGGCTCGGTGCCGGCTGCGTAGAGCCGCGTTCCCATCGTTGCGGTTGCGAGCGCGCCGCGCAGTCGGAACATCGCGGTCTGGATCGAAGGGAAATCCCAATAGCTCGCCGGCGTCAGGGCCTTCAGTTTTTCTTCGTAGCCCTTGCCCGCCGAACCGCGGGCGCAGAACAAAATGGTCGCTTTATCGAAGAACCCCACAGGCGCCGATTTGGCCATGTCGAAAACGGCAGCTGCGCCTTCGCCCTCGGCGGCGATGAGGTTGTGCTTGGCAAATGGATCAGCCGACAAACCCTTGTAGACCGGTCTGCTGATTATCCCCGGTGGTAGCATTGAAGGTCCTCTGCCACGCCTGCCCGATGATCGGAGCTGCCTTTGTCTGCTTGCTCAAGAGTGAACAATTATTCTCACGAGTATACCGGAACAATCGTGCACTGCAACCCGCTTCGGTGCGGCAATGCTAAAGTTTAGACGCCTGAATTCCAATCACAACAAGGGGCCGGACCGTTGCCGGTCCAGCCCCATTCGACACATACGCTGGAACGGACTTAGTTGCTCGCCCAGCCGAGGAACGTCGAGCCGAAGATATAATCCGCTGCAAGCACGGTCACGACACCGGCCAGAAGCGTCAGGTACGGCAAAATACCTGCCTTTCTCGTCCCCATGTCTTCAACCGTCATCCCCAGATCCGACAGCATGTGATCGGGGAACTTACCGCCATCCTGGAAATAGTGACGATACCAGAACACGGGAATTATAAGGGCCGATGCAATGAGACCAGCAAACAGCGCGTTCGGATTCCAAACCTCGGCACCGGCACCCATGAATACGGCATTCACGAATGCGAATAGTGTGCCGAGTGCCAGTATCAACGTTGGCGCCCGGTACGGCCGTTCGACATGACCGCTGTCGATCCGATGGATCCAGCCGGCATTGAGATTTAGGAAGTTGAAGATGATGTAGCCGACGTTTGACACCGCGAGGATAAAGTAGAAGCTCGTGGCATCCGCGCAGGCAATCGCCAGCACACACAAGTTGACGACCAAGTCGGTCCACATTGCGCGCGTCGGCGCTCCGTGCTCGTTGACGTGGCTCAGATACTTCGGCAACCAACCGTCAACCGATCCCTGATAAAGCGTGCGCGACGAGCCTGCCATTGCTGTCATGATCGACAGCAACAGAGCCAAGATCATCAACATTACCATGATGCTGGTCAACAACCCGCCACCACCGACCATGTTACCCATCGCCTCGGCGACGCCCGAGCCGTCGACGATCGGTGTAGCAAGCATGCCTTGCAAGCCAAGCACGCCCTGGAACGTAAACGGCACCAGAGTGAACAACAGCAAGCACAACAGGCCCGAATAGAAGATCGCCTTGAAGGTATCGGTCTTTGGATCGCGGAACTCGCGCGTATAGCAAATCGCAGTCTCGAAGCCATACGTGGACCAAGCCGCGATGAACATACCGCCCAGAACCAGAGTCCATCCCGGGATGTCCCAGGCGCCGGGCTCAGGCGCATAAGCAGCCGCAAGTGGCACAAGTGGCGAGTAATTCGACCAGTTGATCTGGCCCGTTAGGATTGGCACCAATCCGACAATCAACATCGGAATAATGACGAGAAGGCCAATGTACTTCTGCACGTTGGCGGTGCCGAGAATACCGCGATGCTGGATCGCGAACACAAGAAGCATGAGCACCGCGCCGATGCAGAATGCTGCATTGAACGAGAAGCCAACCGGGCCGAGCGTACCGGCGAGCAGGGTCCAATTGCGGATCGACGGAGTGAGTGCCGCAACGCCGTCAACGGGCAATAGGGCAGCAATGGCATCTTGCGCCGTTTTGCCGGCGTTCGCGGCGATCCATTCTGCGACACGCGGACTGTCGGCTGCGATCGAGGCAGCGTTGGCCTTCACCCAGTCGAGAACAGCAGGCGCATCCGCGGCCGGTATCGGTGCGAGTGCATTCAGAATGTACGCGGCAGCGATCGAACAGCCGAGCGACAGCACCGGTGTCCATGCTATCCAGTTGCACCACACCGACAGCGGCGCGATCAATTTCGAATAGCGCACCCATGCCGCTGCACCATAAACAGACGCACCACCGGACTTGTTCGGAAACAGACCTGCAATCTCTGCGTATGTGAAGGACTGGATGAAGCCCATGATCATGGACACGGTCCAGATCAGGAAGGCGACATTGCCCGTCGTGCCGGCAATTCCACCAATCGAAAACAGGACGAGCGCTGGCACGCCGCTCGCGACCCAGAATGCACCCTTCCAATCGATCGTTCGATGTAGCGAAGGCCCGGACGACACTGCGCCCGCCCCGATGTTCGTTGCTGTCATAGCGATCCCCAACGCAGGCCCGGCCCGTTGTTCGGACCATTTCCTTCAGCACCCCGGCGACACATCGCAATCGACGCTGCGACAAGGCAACGAAACGGCTGCCTCCCCCGGTCTAGCTGCGTCATTCAGTCGAAAAGTTGCCCCTATGTCAAAAACTATTCTTGTCAAGAAAGTCGTTTCCACGTTTTCTTTAGTCTACGTATGTGCGTGAACCACGCTCAGTGTCCTTCGCAGTTGCGAAATAGAGTGTTGGCGAAGCCCACGAGGCGGACAATGCCGTTTGCAGACCGGTTCGTTCGAGCGGTTGAGGATGTGATCGTCGGCGAAGCGTACTTTGGGGCCCTGGCAGCGGCCGCGGATTCGGACGCCGCGCGCGCGAAGCTGTCGCTCCTCGTTCACGTTGAATGGCATACATCCCAGACTCTGGCCGTTACGGTTGCCCAATTGGGCGGCCAGCGGCGGGGCCGTGACGACCTGCTCGCAATCGGGCGATCCGAGGCACTTGACCTCGACGGTTACGATTGGACCAAGCTGATCGACTTGTTTTGCCGGGACTTTCCCAAGTACGTCGATGACTACAATCAACTCGCAGGGATCGCGCCAGCCGAGCATGCCGGCGCCGCGCGGCTGTTGGCCGATCATGAGTTCGCGATCGTCGAGTTCGCTGAGGCCGAACGGGCTGGAACGGCTGGCTCGGAACGCTTTCTAACGGCCTATCTCGACCAGGCGGCGGCCTTCGCCAAGCAGCAGACGTCTGATCGGTCATCTTAATTTTTGACCTGGTGGACGCCGCAAAATCTGCCGGTTGCTTCACCCCGGCAGCATTGGGATCGGGCGATCTCGGCCCGCGAAAATGCCCCGATCATTGACACTTGCGCCCCGGCTGAGCCCGGGCTAAACGCCTTGCTGCCGCGCTAAGGCGCGGGCCGCGGAGAGGTGGCAGAGTGGTCGATCGCGTCGCACTCGAAATGCGAAGTACTCGCAAGGGTACCGGGGGTTCGAATCCCTCCCTCTCCGCCAAACTCACGGCCATTAACTTCTGAGACTGCGCTGGCCGGCAAGGCTCAACCTTGCCCGCGAAGCGTAATGGCGCCCGTCCGGCTTTGCAATTGTTGACCAAGGCGTCGAAATTGGTACCGCCTCCCTGGCTTGAACAGGGGACCTCTAGATCCACAATCTAGCGCTCTAACCAACTGAGCTAAGGCGGCAAATCCGTAATGTGCAGTGCGCAGCGGCGCGCTGGACCCGAATTTCGGTGCACGTGAACCGGAAGCGGTAGAAACCGCTCCAGTCCCCGCACGTCAAGGAAAAAAGCCGTCCTCTCCGTCACATGGCCCGCCCTGCAGCACGGGGCCTGGGCACCGGATCAAACAAGCGACAGCTCTCAGACCGAGTGCCAATAGTTAGTCTAAACCCGTTTCAGACCTTGTCACCCCGTCACCGGGCCACGGGACAGGCCTGAAGCTCATAGACGCGCCGAACAGTTCGCGCTAACATCAACAAAACAATGGAACTTTTGCGTAATGCGTGACCCCGTCCCGACGTCTGCGCCTCACGGGTCTGGCCAGTCCCAGCATAGTGCCCTCGCGCCGTGTCAGGGCGTGGCGTTCCTGGTGTCGCCTGACATAAGCCAGGTCGTCGCTGCCACTCCGTCCGGCTGGCTATTTCTCGGACAACCCGCAGCATCCCAGCCGATTACACTCGATAGTGCGATGCCAGCGATTGCGGCGTTGCGCGCACTGACGAAACAGATGCCAGCCAACGACCCTTGCGACCTTGTCTTGACCTTCTGGACCGGCCAGGGCGCTAAGCGCGCCTCGTGCCGGGTGCAAAGAGTGAGCGGCACCGAAGACCCGCCGCTGGTGCTGATCGAACCGGGAGTGCGGGTGGCTGACAGCGTGAGCCAATCTGAAGTCGATGCACGCGATCAAAGCCGCTGCCTGCTGGCGGCTCCCGCGTCTTTGGATCGCGATCAATCGACAGCCACGACCACGCGTCCGCAAGATCGAAGCGATCATGACACGCTTCGCGAAATCGCCCGACGCATTCGCCAAGGACATCTTCGCGCCATGCCTGAGCCAGACACCCCTCCCGGAGCCAAGCCGGAACAACGAAATCTCGAACGGATCAACACCAGCGGCATTGATGTTGCCAGCGTCAGCATCGTTCCAGTTGGGCATGTGATCGAGCCAACAGCCAGTGAGACCTCGATTGCTCCGCCGGAACGGGCTCAGCCAACCGCCGATCCGATGGCTGCCGCCAGTGTCGAACAGCCAGCACTTGACACAGGCGATGTCAAAATCATCTGGGCCGAACTCGCCCACGAACTGAAGACGCCACTGAGCGCGATCTCGGCTGCGGCAGAAATCATGAAAGACGGCCGCTTCGGACCGATTGGTGACGAACGCTACGCCAGTTATGTCGCTGACATTCACGACAATGCCCGGCACGGCCTCGCACTCGTCGACCGTCTGCTCAATCGCGGCTCGGCATTGAGCGGCGAGATAAGCGCGCCCGCAGCAAATGCAGACAACGATCCGCCCATGACGTTCGCGCCGCTCGATCTCAACAAGCTGGTTGAGAGCTGCCTGTCGTCGATGCGGCCGCTTGCCGGCAGCAGCGGGCTAACACTTGAAATCAACCTCGCGCGCGAACAGCCAACTGTTGTCGCCGACGAAGTCAGCACGCGCCAAATCGTACTCAATCTCCTGACCAATGCCGTAAAGTTCACGCCGCGCGGCGGCCGCGTTGTCGTGACGACCGAACGGGCCGCTAAAGGTCAGGTGCACCTTATCGTCCGCGATACGGGCCCGGGCATGTCGGCTGGTGACATAGCTTCGGCACTGCGGCCGTTGCGATCGCGCAAACCGGGGCCCAGGCCCGGCGGCGGATTTGGAATTGGCCTACCGTTAGTCAACGCCCTTGCCGCCGCCAATGGCGCGACACTGGCGATCAAGAGTCCAGAAAAAGGCGGCGGAACCGAAGTGGACGTCGCCTTCGCGCGGGGACGATTGATCGCAATCTGACCGGCACATTTGCTCGTTCACGCCGGCCTGACTGGCCGGATGACAAACTCCGCAAGCCACTTAGATTTATAGTATTTCTAATCTGCTTTTTGATGCCGCAGGACAGTTGACGCGGCAGCACAGCGCTGGTGTAGATGCGCGTGCCGGTTTCAAGACGGCCGCACGCCGACGACAATACTCAAACCGATACCGAGGCCTTGAACCTCGCCTATTGGAGCATCTGAAATGACGAAACTGCGCTCGACCCTGCTCGCGCTATTTGCCGCTGCATGTGCCCTTCCAGTTCTGGCGGCTGACGAGACCAGAGTCGCCGCCAAAAATGGCGCGATCAATATCTACTCGTTTCGCGAACCGGCATTGATTGAGCCCGTGCTCTCTGCCTTCACGGCTAAGACCGGTATCAAGACCAATTCGATCTTCGCCAAAGATGGCTTGATCGAACGGATCGCTGCGGAAGGCGCCAACAGCCCCGCCGATGTCATCCTAACCAACGAGTTCGGGTTGCTGACGCTGGCCAAGGCTTCGGGCGTAACTGCTTCGAACGACTCTGACACCTTGAGCAAATCCATCCCGGCCGAATTGCGCGATGCCGGCGGCCATTGGTTCGCGCTGACACGGCGCGCGCGCGTATTCTATGTTTCCAAGGATCGCGTCAAGGACGACGCGCTGTCCTACGAAGACCTGGCCGACCCGAAATGGAAGGGCCGCATTTGCATGCGCTCCGGCCAGCACACCTATTCGACAGCGCTCATCGCCTCGATGATTGCCCACCACGGCGAAGAAAAAGCCGAAGCCTGGTTGACGGGTCTCAAGAACAATCTGGCCCGCAAGCCGGCCGGCGGCGACCGCGAGGCGGTGCGCGATGTGCAGGCGGGCCTGTGCGATATCGCCATCGGCAATACCTACTACATGGCGGCGATGTTGAAGAACCCGGAGCAAAAGGCATGGGCCGATGCCGTGCGGATTGTCTTCCCCAATGCGGCTGACCGCGGAACCCACGTCAACGTGTCCGGAATGGCGCTGGCGGCGCACGCCCCGAATAAAGCGAATGCCGAAAAACTGATGGACTTCCTGGCAAGCCCTGAGGCCCAGAAGATTTATGCCAGCCAGATCTACGAATATCCCGTGGTCGCCGGGGTTGAAGTCTCGGCTGTGGTTGCCAGCTGGGGTGCGCTCAAGGCCGACGACGTGCCGCTGTCAAAAATCGCGGAGTTGAGAAAGAAGGCGTCCGAGCTGGTCGATAAAGTCCATTTCGACGCCGGTCCGAATTCTTGAAGCGCGGTTTCGCGGCAATGAGAGAATTCACATCACCACCGGCATCGCTTCACACCGGGCCACGGCTGTTTCGCCCTGAAGTCGCGTTGGGCCGCGCCTTCCGCTGCGGGTTATTGGCAGTGCGGACAGGAGAAATCGCCAACTGGGCATTCGCTTGGCAGGAACTTGCAACGGCCAGCAACGCCGGTGCCGCCGACCGGCTGGTCAACGATCTTGGCAGGTTTGTGAAATCTGTTGAAGCAAGCGCCCAGCGCAGAATTGGAGTGCTTCCAGCAGGCTGTCCCGGCCTGTGCCGTGACGAGTGTCTGGCCGTTGCGATCATTGCCGCGTCCCAGCATGGCGCCTGTCCGGCACTCAGGGCGTGCGCCTTCGCGCTGCTTGCCTCGGCCGATGTCGATGGTCCGTTGTCGGCGGCGAATTGCTTAGCTGAAACCATGAAGTGCGAGGGACAGTTCCTCTCGCCGGATGCCGTGTGTAATGCTGCTGCGTTCGTGCCCGATCCCGCAGGTCAGATCAATTGAAGGCCTTGGGCTGACGCGCAACCAGGACCGCATCAGAAATCATGCCGCCGGCCACACGAGAAACGGGATCTGCGGGACAATCGTACCGGACCGGCTTGGGACTTGATCCTGGGCCGTGGCTGTTGAAGTTTGCCGCAGTCGCAATTGCAATCGTGACCGTCGTGCCGATTGCCGCGGTCGTCTTGGTCGCGCTGCGCGGCGGTCATGACTCCTGGCCGCACCTTGCCGCTTACGTTCTGCCTGTCACGATCTCGCAGACGCTGTGGCTTTGCTTCGGCGTCGGCGTTGCCACTCTGGTGACTGGAACGGCGTGTGCCTGGGTGGTCACCATGTACCGGTTTCCCGGCCGCGCGATCCTTGACCGGCTGCTGGTCATGCCGCTCGCCATTCCAACCTACATCGTCGCCTATTGCTATGTCGAACTGCTGACCTACGGCGGACCTGTGCAAAGCTGGCTCAGGGCGGCGGGTGGATACTCGTCGGCAAGAGACTACTGGTTCCCAGACATCCACTCACTCCCCGGCGCAATTTTGGTCATCACGCTGGTGCTCTACCCGTACATCTACCTTTCAGCGCGCGCCAGCTTTGTGCAGCAGTCGGTCTGTGCGCTGGAAGTCGCGCGCACGCTCGGGCGAACACCGCTCGGCGCGTTTGCGACAGTTGCACTTCCTCTGGCGCGACCGGCCCTGGCGGTTGGGCTTGCGCTCGTGTTGATGGAGACATTGAACGATCTCGGTGCGGTGCAGTACCTTGGGGTCGAAACCCTCTCGGCCAGCATCTATTCGACCTGGCTGCAGCGATCCGATCTCGCTGGCGCCGGACAACTCGCGAGCCTCGCGCTCATCTGCGTGATCGCGATTTTAATGCTGGAACGCTTCGCCCGCGGCGAAAGCCGCTTCCACCACACGACCGGACGCTACCGCGCGATTCCCTTTCAGGATCTCGATGGCTGGCGTGGACTTGTGGCGGCAGGCTTGTGCTTCCTGCCGGTGCTGGCTGGGTTCTTCATTCCGATTGCGGTGTTGTTGTTTCATGCCCTCGCGCACATAGAGACGATTTACGCGCCAGAGTTCTGGATCGCGATGGCCAACAGCATTTCCGTATCGGCTGCCGTTGCGGCATTGGCCGTTTTGGCAGCGATTGTGCTCGCCTATGCCCGCCGCATTTCGCGCGGTCACTTAATTGCGACGTGCCAGCGTATTGCCGGCCTCGGCTACGCCGTCCCCGGAACGGTGATGGCCATTGGCGTTCTCTATACGCTCGGCGCCGTCGATACGTGGATGACTGACGGGCGTCCGTCCGCAAACCGCGGATGGTTGTTGTCGGGCACGTTGGTGGCTGTAACTTTGGCGCTTGTGGTGCGGTTCTTCGCGGTCGCCTTGGGCAGTGTCGAGGCGGGGCTTGATCGCATTTCCCCCAACCTCGATGCCGCCGCCCGTTCGCTTGGCGCAACGGCGATATCGGCGCTCGTGCGCGTCCACCTGCCACTGCTTCTGCCGGCGCTCGGTGCGGCGGGGCTACTGGTATTCGTCGATGCGATGAAGGAGCTGCCGGCGACGTTGCTACTCAGGCCGTTGAACTTCGAAACACTCGCCACCCATGTTTATGGGCTGGTCGCACTGGAGCAATTCGAACGCGCGGCGGCGGGCTCGCTGGCGATCGTCCTTGCGGGCATTATTCCCGTGCTACTGCTGCACAAGGCGGTCGCGTCAGGACGTGCGGGCAGCGGGTCTTAGAGTCCTTCCGACCCAAATGCAATCGGTTCTGTTCGCGCCGGAAGAGCCGAACCGGCAGGAGGAGTGCGAAGCGCGATGCCGTCGCATCGGGCGAGCGCTCCGGCGAACCGGGCGGCCTTCCCGCGCGAACCCGCAGGGACGGGGGATTTTGCGACGATACCGTCGGGCTTCGTCTTGTCCGTACCGAGGGTACGGCCTGCGACGAACCCCTTGGCCTCCTCGCAAAATCCCCTCGTCAGAACCGTTTCCATTTGGGTCGGAAGGACTCCAACGCCGATAGCCGGGAAATTACCAGCGACGCGTCGGGCCGCTATCGACGTGGAACAAGCCGCCACCGTAGTGATGGAACCCACCACTGCGTCCACGCAGGTACGCGAGTGCACCACGCCAATTGCCGTGAACGCGGAAGTCAACAGCGTCGCCACTCAGATGGTGCGAGCGCTTGGCTCCGCCAACGGACGCGTTGTGCTTTCTACCACGGCACGTCGAACTGACGGTTACCGCACCATAGCTCGAGGCAACGGTGTGGACGACACTCAACAATGAGCCATTCAGGCAGCCAGAAGACGCCGCCCAGCGCACTCCGCCCGTCAAGCTTTTGCTCGGCGGACTGACGTCGGTCATCGTTTTCCGGTCGATCGCGGCGTATTTTTTGTACTTGGACTTCTTCTTGGTGACCGACTGGCCGTCGTAGCTCGAGGCGTAGGCCTTAATTTGCTTCGACTTCACTTTGGCGGCGCGGGCAGTGCGCTTTTTCAGCGGACGGGCGGCGTAACCGTTTTCCCCATATCCACCCCAAGCTTCAGTCCAGCGCGATCCGATGGCGTCGCCGGATGATTTGGTGGCCGCCATCGCCGCATTGGAGAACGTGAGAACCATGGCGGCCAACGCCAGCGCGACAGCCGTGTACGCATACGAACGCATTACAAACCCCTGTTTGCAGATCGTCCGGCTTGTCCCCGCCTGATTGTGCGGCCGGACGCTTGATTGGTTAATCATCTGTTAAAGCGAAACAGCCCGTACACGCGCGCTCGCCGCCCGCCGAACAGTTTTTTGTTGTATGGTTAATACGAAGGTTTGGCGCGGCGCCATGCCAAAGTAAAACTGCAAGAAGACTTGGCAACAACTTGCCAAACCTAGTATTTCATATGGAGCGACGCTAGCGATACGCCCGCTGAACAGTGCCTGATGCCAAATTTCGAATAATTGTGCACTGCAACGACTTCCGGCGTGCAGATGCATTGAAGTTGAGGCCAAGGTTTCAGACGCGTACGCCGTTTGCCTAAAGTCGATCCTCAATCTGGCCGCTGGCATTGGCGCGGGCCGCATCAGTGCCGAGATGCAGACCGATTTTGCTTCGCCTCCAGAGCACATCGTCAGCGGTTTGCGCCCACTCGCGGTCCTTGAAAACGGCGAGTTCCCGCGCCGTGAGCCCAGGGCAGACGACGGGCCCGAGATCCTGTTCGCTCTTGGCGTCGCCAAGAACCGTGCCGGTCTCGCTGCCGTGGCGGCGGGCGATGGCCTGAACCGTCGCCGCGACGAGTTTCGGATAGCGCCTCTTCAAATCGGACAGAAACGCCGGCATGCCGCCGTTGTCGATATCGCCACCTGGCAGATGGGCCGCTGCCGTCCACTTCGGACCCAATCCCGGAAACCAGGGGGCCAGAACCGCCAGCGCCTCTTCTGCCAGCCGGCGATAGGTCGTGACCTTGCCGCCAAGTACCGACAGCAGCGGCGCCATGGCCATGTCGCCATCGAGTTCCAACCGGTAGTCGCGGCTGACCGATGATAGATCGTCTTCGCCGCCGCCGGTCAACGGGCGAACACCGGAATAGCTCCAGACGATATCCGCGGTGGCCAAGGACTGCGCCAGGTAGCGGTTGACCGCGGCCAACAGATAGCTGGTTTCAGCATCCGAAATGTCGACCTTGCGAGCATCGCCCTCGAACGCCACATCGGTCGTGCCAATAAGTGTGAACCGCTGCTCGAACGGCAGCACGAACACCACGCGGCCATCGGAATTCTGAAACAAATAGGCGGAGTCGGCGCCAGCGACTCGCGGGA
>JANORU010000053.1:0-8970 GCA_031415475.1 Hyphomicrobium sp. | reverse complement strand
GTCGTTCGATAGGTCAAACGCTTGCCAACAACGCCCTTCACCGCATTGGCGGCGCGCTGTTCATCGTTCACGCCCTTGGCGACGCGGTTATTATAGCGGAAATCGAACTCGGCAAGATAGCGATGAAGATGCCGTTCTCCGCAATGCTGGTACACGCCCTTCATGCCACGCTTGAAGATCGAGAAGTAACCTTCGACGGTGTTGGTATGAACGTCCCCGCGGACGTACTCGCCCTTCGAGTGATTGACGGTCTCGTGTTGCACAAAGGCGTACTTGAGGCCCTTATAGTGGCGGCCTTCGTCGGTGGCGATCGCGGTTTCCCGGTCAATATTGGCCCGGACAATCGGGACAATCTGCTCGGCACTGGTCCGGTCAACATGGAAGCTGCGGGCATCGCCGTCGCGTTGCACGAGGGTAAGCACGGTGTTCTTGTGTTGATAGCCGCGCGGTGATTTGAACGCTTTGTAGAGCCCCTTGTTGCCGATGTAGGTTTCGTCAACTTCGACGACTTCACCAGCACCACCCATCGGCGGCATCAGCGAACCGGTGCGCATGGCTTCGCGGATGCGGTGCGACATGAACCATGCGGTTTTCAGAGTGACACCAAGAGTCCGGTGAAGCTGGTTCGAACTGATGCCCTTCTTCGATCCGGCGATCAGGTAGAAGGCTTGTAGCCACAGGTACAGTGCGACGTGGGACTTCTCGAAAATGGTCCCGACAGTGACGCGAAACTGCTTGCGGCAGGCATAGCACTTATAAAGGCCAATGCGGGTTGCCTTGCCCTGCATCTTCGAGATACGGGCTTTTTCCTGACAGTGGGGGCAGACGGGGCCTTCGGGCCAGACGTGGGCTTCAACCCAGGCGTAGGCGGCATCTTCGTCTTGCAGGTGCTTCTGAGAAAGTAGCGACATTGGAATCTCCTATAGAGATTAATGTACTGCTTCGTGGTGGGTTTGGCAAGTATAATATCGCCATATCTCGTTAACTCAACTTTGAGTATGTGCAGAACGGCGACGCCGATCTCGCTGACCGCAATGCCGAGAGCCTTCAGGGCCGGACAATATTTAGCTTATCTCAACTGTGATTTTAACAGCGTGGCAAGCCAGTGATGAGAGGATCGGCAGGCGGTAATTGAGCGGGGGCATCACCGGTTAGCCGGTGTTGCGGGGTGGTATTTCGTGGGCGCCAAAGTGACCAACGCCGGTTTAAGGGCTGGCCGGAAAGCCGCCAGACACGCGTCTGTTCTCCCATTGCCGCAATCGGCAGCGGTGAGGATCTAATATGTTCACTGCATCAAATCAGCAGACTTTCGGTTCCACAATTGAGAGCCGTAAAAACTTCGGCGCAGGGTTCGACCTGCTGCGATGGGGACTGGCAGCGCTCATATTTGTAGGCCACTGCAAATGGCTGGCCGGTTCGGGCGTACCGAAACTGACACCAGATGTGGCGCACGCGCTTGTCCAGCAGGGCTGGGCCGGCTTTCGCCGGCCAATTCAGGTGTCGATGGTGCCGATGTTCTTTGCGCTGAGCGGATTCCTGGTCACGGCCAGTGCGCTGCGCGTTCGCGAAGTTCGCAACTTTCTTACGCTCAGATCTCTACGCATCTTCCCGGCGCTGACTGTCGAGGTGATGCTGTCGGCGCTGGTGCTTGGTCCTCTTCTGACCACATTGGCGCTCAGCGACTATGTTTCCGATCCCGCGTTTGCCCGCTACTTCGGCAACATAATCGGCTTCGTTAGCTTCGACCTTCCTGGCGTGTTCACACGCAATCATGTTCCCGGCGTCGTCAACGCCAATCTGTGGACATTGCCAGCCGAATTCTACTGCTATCTCGTGACGGCGGTCATGATGGCGACAGGCCTGATGTTTGACCGGAAAACATTCACGATCCTGTTTGCCGTCGCGACTAGTCTTGCGATCGCGGCAAGCCTGCTGTTCGGCTTCGGTCTTTCGAACACGACGGCGGCAACACCATTGGTCGTCTACTACTTCTTTGCCGGATCGCTGGTCTATCAATGGCGCGATAGCATTCCGCGTGATGCGCGCCTGTTCATCCTCGCCGCGGCCGTCAGTTATGGGTTGCTGCTGTTCCACCAAACCGCATTCATCGCACCTTTGGCGGTCGTGTACGTGACGGTCTATCTGGGGCTTTGCCATCACGAAAAGCTCGGCGTCTTGCGTAACGCCGATTATTCCTATGGCATCTATCTTTATGGCTTCCCGATCACACAAGCGGTTCTGGCGTTGGTTCCCGAACTCCAGGGTCACGGCAACTGGCTGGCGTTGATTGCCGGCACTCTCACCATCTTCTTTGCAGCGCTCTCCTGGCACTTGATTGAAGCGCCGATGCTGAAGTTGAAATCGCGGCTGACAGGTGGCCGCAAGACGGCAGCGCGGCAACACCCCGATCGCCCACCAGAGCGTGCGGAAGCCGCCGCTTAAACGTCATCTTGCGCCTAAGTCCGGATAGGCCAGGGCGGCAGCGCGCAGATTTAGACGACTGGGCGGAGCGGTTCGCCTGGGCCCCGGCATTGAAACAGCAATCTCTTGAGGAAATTGGCGATCCCGGCAGGTCTCGAACCTGCGGCCTACAGTTTAGGAAACTGTCGCTCTATCCAGCTGAGCTACGGGACCGGTTGCGGTCCTTCTAGCGCGAATCGCGCGTCCGAGTCAGCCCGTCAGAATGGTCAGGGGGAGGCGTCTTGGCGGGCGGCGGCCAGCGCTGCGGTTTCAATCCAGCCTTTGAGGTAGCCGGCGACCCGCAAAGCCGCATCCAGGCTGTCAAACGTCGCCGCCAGTTCGCCAAGCCGGCCAAACGTGGTGCCGCGAACCGCTTCGGTCCACAGCATGGCTTCCTCCGAACCCATCACGCGAACGCGTGACGAGTTCTCTTGCCGCCAGATAAACAATGCCTGAGATTCGCCAAGTTTGGCCGCAGCAGGCGATTCGGTCTCGGCCTTGATCGCCTGCCAGATCGCAAACGCGTTTGAGCTGAGTTCGAGCAGCTGAGCCGATGGATTGGGCTCGAATACCAGCGTATCCCAAGACGCGCCGGCGATCTCGACAAGCGCCGGCAAATCGAGTGTTGGAGCGTCGGTGGCATCGAACGCATCGGCCAGTGCCCGTTCGAGTCGGGCGAGGTCGGCGACTTCGGGATGATCAGCGCCAATTGCGGCGGTCGCCAGATAATCGGGCAACCCATAGGCCGCCCAGCGGGCATTCGGGCTACGCGAGGGATGGGCGCGATAGTATGCCGCCAACTCGGCATTGAAAATTTCGTCGCCGAGATATGCCGCCAGCACCGGATATTCGTGCCGCGCCACCTCGACCAACCGGCCAAGATAGGCGTTGCGGTAGACACCGAACAATACGTCTGGTGTTGTCCGCGAATTGGCCGGCAAGCGGGCCAGAATTTGCTCGTCGCCGTCGAGCACAGCTCGCTGAAATTCGGCCTGCAGATCGGCAAGTGAGGGGCGAGATGCTGCATCCGCCGCGCGTACATCTGCCCGCTTTGCAGTTTTGGTCGTCACGACAGCGCCGCCTGTTTGCGCGGGGCGGCAAGCACCTGTTCGGCCATGGACCGCGCCTTGGAAAGTTCGGCAACCAGATCGTCATAGGGCGGGATATCGTCGTCGCGCTCAATGATGGTCGCGACCCTGCCGAAGCGCTCGACGGCCGCGCGATAGAGCGTCCAGACCTCCTCGCAGACCATGGCATCATGGGTATCGATGATGTGGGTCGTCGCGTGCTCGTGGCCGGCAAGATGGAACTGTACGACACGATCGGCAGGAATGCCGTCGAGAAATTCCTGCGCGTCGAAGTCGTGGTTGAAGGCCGAGACGAACACGTTGTTGACGTCGAGCACCAGCCAGCAGCCGGTCCGCTGCGCCATCTCGGAAAGGAACTGCCACTCGCTCATTTCAGAGTGGGTGTATTGCACGTAGGACGAGACGTTCTCCAGAGCCAGCGGCCGCTGCAAGGCATCCTGAACGTGCTGCACGCGCGCCACGACATGGTCGAGCGCTTCGCGCGTGTAGGGAACCGGCAGAAGATCGTGGAGATTGATGCCGTGCACGCCGGTCCAGCACAAATGATCGGACACGAACTCCGGCTCGAACCGGTCGGCGAGCGACTTTAAATCCTTGAGATAGTTCGCCTCGAACGGCGCCGTCGATGCGATCGACATCGACACACCATGGAGCACGATCGGATAGCGCTCACGGATCTGCTCCAGCATTCGCAACGGCTGGCCACCGGGCACCATGTAGTTTTCCGAGATGGCTTCGAACCAATCGACCTTGGGATCGTTGTCGAGAATATCGCGATAGTGCTGTGGCCTAAGGCCAAGACCGAAGCCGAGATTGTGCGGCCGGGCGCGAACATCACGCGCGGCGTTAGACTTTGCTTTGGCGACGGCAACGGACATTGCGAGCGACGCTCCACTCAAAACGCCAACGGGTGACGGCACGTACTGTGCCGTCACCCTCGGGATTGGCCAACCGCAGGGGGGAGGAGCGGTTGGCGCGGAAATTAGAAAGGCTTACTTCTTGTCGGTCATCGGCGCTTCGAACTTGGCGCCTTCGACCTTGGCACACTCTTCCGCGGTCGTGGCCGTGAAGCCTGTGCCCTTGCAGGCGTTCTTGCCGGCGCATTCGTTCTTGGCGGTCTTGCAGGCGCTCGTGCCCTTGCAAGCGTTGGCGCCAACGCAATGGCCCTTAGCCATGTCACCGGCGTACGACGGAGCCGAAACGGCGCCCGAGAGCAAAAGGGCGGCAGCGGCAGCAGCGATGGCCGTGCCGGACTTGATGGAGATCTGCATGTGGGGTCCTTCCCTGGATTGATGGATCGATTTGCCCGAAGTGGAGCACATCCGCCTTGAGTGGCTGGGCTAACAATGTGCCTTGAAGATACTACGGACCACTGATGTGCGGGTTTCATGGCCGCTCAGAAAAAATACTTCTGACAATCAAGAGGTTAAGGTGTTGCCTGAACAAGCTTGCCGGTAAACAGCACAGGCCCCGTGGGGGCGCCGGACGGCGAGCCACCTTCGGGCTCAAGACTGACGGCGAACGACGCATTCATAAACATGTCGGTATCCGGACCCGGCGCCATCGGCATGACGTTCATATCGCCTTCGGCAACGACGCCGAGCGACTTCGGCGCCGGCATCTTGTCGTGCAACATCCAGACTTCGTAGCTCTTGGCCTGCTGCTTCGGCGCGTTGACAGCCGTGATCACGCACTTATGCGTCTTGGTATCGACCGTCAGAAGAAATGCCGGCCCGCCCTTGCCACCCTCAACCGCGGGGTCGAGCACGGCGACAAACTGGGTCGGTAATTCCTGTTGGTTCTGGATGTCGCGATAGCCGAGCACTCCGACTGCGGACGCGGCCGCAGCAGTCATGCCGACGAACGCATTCCGCCAGCGATTTCCGCGCTTGGCCAGCATTGACTCGCGCGGCGTGAACTGCAGCACGTTTTTCGGCGCGCCGTTGCGCCCTCCGCTGGCATTCGACAAGCCCGCTTGGCTGAGCGCGGCATCGATCCGGCGATAGAGATCGGCCGGCGGCATGACCGGCTCAACACTGTCGAGCAACGGCGACAACCGCCGCTCCCACGCCGTGATGGCCGCATCGAGCGCCTTGTTCTGTTGACGCGCAGCGGCAACCGCCGCCCGCTCATGCGCCGGCAGCGTACCGAGCACATACTCGGCGGCTTTTCCATCGATGTCGTCGAGCAGCGTCATTGCTCGAGGCACCCCTTGAGTTGCGCCAGACTGCGATGCAGCCAGGTCTTGATTGTACCTTCCGGCCGGTCGAAGCGCTTGGCAAGCGCCTCCCGGCTCAATCCTTCGAGATATGCCAGACGCACGATCTGGCGCTTTTCGTCGTCCAGCCCGTCGAGGCAGCGCATCAGACGGGCCACATCTTCCTGGCGCTCCAGGCCGACGATCGGATGCTCGTTGTCACCCTCCATGTTTTCGAGCACGCTGTCATCGGCCGTCGGCCGGATAGCCCGGCGCCGCACCTCGTCCAGCGCCCGGTTGCGGACAATGGCCGAAAGCCAGGTCATAGGATTGGCGAGATCGGACCGGTAGTCGCCCGCTCGCTCCCAAACCTTAATAAAAGCTTCCTGCACCACGTCCTCCGCCAGTTCCCGGCTGCGAAGGATACGCAGCGCGACCGCGAAGAGTTTCGGCGAGGTGGCTTCATATAGTTGAGAAAAAGCGCCCCGGTCGCCCGTCGCCACTGCTCCGAGGAGCTGTTCGATCTGGGAATGAGACGCGGGCATTCAACCTCTTGGCGGGGGACCTTCGGTTTGACCGAAAATCCGGCGGTTCACAGTGCGGCGGTGTTAAAGCACTTTTTTCGGACCGCTGTCGAGATGGCAGCGCCGGTATGCTTGCCACAGCCGTCTGGCCGTCCGGTAGTGTCGTAACGCACGGCAGGCGTGCCCCACATATACGTAACACCCCAGTGTAGAGTTTCCCCTTTGCCGTTTTCTGCCGTTCCGGCCTGGCTCGCGCCGATCCTTCTGCTGACCGCCTCGAACGTCGTCATGACCTTCGCGTGGTACGGCCATCTCAAATACAAATCAGTGCCGCTATCGATTGCCATCATGGCAAGCTGGGGTATTGCGCTGATCGAATATTGCTTTGCGGTCCCAGCCAATCGCTATGGCCATGCCGTCTATTCCGCCGCCGAACTGAAAACCATCCAAGAGATCGAGACGCTCGCCGTCTTCTCGATCTTCTCGGTACTTTTTCTCAAAGAAGCGATCACCGTCAATCATATTGCCGGTTTTGCTCTGATCGTCACTGGGGCTTTCTTCGTATTCAAAGCACCGCTTTGAACCGGGAAACTTCCGTGCACCGGAGCGCCGCTAGCTTTCTTGCGACCCTCAAACCTTGGACGCCTTGACGGCGCGCCCGCCGGACTTTTTCTTACGGCAGCGATCGGAACAGTATTTGACGTCGTCCCACACTTTGGCCCATGCCTTACGCCACGCAAACGGACGGCCGCACGCCGCGCAAGTCTTGCTTGGCAGATCTGTCTTCTTGCGCATTTTCGCCATAGCGCGCACGACTCCGGCCGTTGCAACAGAGGTAGGATCGTGACCCGTTTTGACCGCGCCCTGGCTAGCATCGATCGCGCCAACAGCGAAGACCCCACTACTGTTCTAGTGGACAGTGCAATGCAGCCAGCCGAACTCGTCTATTCGCAGCGCATGACATCGACACTTACCCGCTTCCGGCCCGATGCAAGCGAGGCACTGCAGCTTGCGGCTCGCGCGCAGCATCTCCAACGCTGGACGGTACCGCGCGAGACCTACCCGATGGACCGGGCCGGATATCATCGCTGGCGCAATGACCTGAAGCGCCGCCATGCCGAATGGGCCGGCGCTATACTGCTGGTTGCCGGATACGATGCTGAAACCATCGCGCGCGTCGCCTGCCTGATCCGCAAGGAGAATCTGAAAACGGATGCGGAGGCCCAAACCCTCGAGGATGTCGCCTGCCTGGTTTTCCTGGAGCATTATTCGGCGGGCTTTGCCGCCAAACACGAGGATGCCAAGCTGATCGTCATCCTGCAAAAGACCTGGGCGAAGATGTCACCGGCGGCGCATTCAGCGGCGGCTGCACTGCCCCTATCGCCCCGGATCGTGGAGTTGGTGCAGCGCGCCACCAAATCTGGCGAGCCGCAATGACCCGAACAGCACTGCAAAACATTGCCGTGGTCCTCGCCGCCCACGGCGACCGCGGTGGCGATGCTCCTAACTCAACGCTGCTCGCGCACCGCACGGCCCTTGAGGCCATGGGCGTCTTCCGCCGGGTAACTGCCGGTGTTCTGAAAGGTGATCTCGATCTGGCCGCTGCTCTGGCAGAGGCCGAGGCGGCATCCCCTGATCGCATCGTGGTCTATCCGATGTTCATGGCCGATGGATATTTCACCAACAAAGTTCTGCCGGAACGAATTGCTGCCGCCGGACTGGCAGCGCCCTGGCAGATCACCGCGCCGCTGGGGCTCGATCCGCGACTGCCCGCTCTTGCGCTGTTCGAAGCGTTGTCAACTGCCGCGCGGGCTCAGCTGGACGCCGCCAAGTGCCGCCTCCTGCTCGTCGGTCACGGCTCGGAACTCGGTCCCGCATCCGCCAACGCCACTCGGCGAGCAGCCGAGGCGATTGCCAGCCATGGTCGGTTTGCGACGATCGAAACCGCATTTCTGGAAGAAGCGCCGTTTATCGACGCGTCACTCGTCGCAGGAACCAGGACGACAATCGTATCTGGTTTTTTTTCCGGCGACGGACTGCATGCCGCCGAAGATGTGCCCAATGCGATCACTGCAAGCGGTCAGCCGGCCATTTACGCCGGCCCGATCGGCCGCTCCGTCGAACTACCCCGGTTGATCCGGCAAACAATCGAAGGCGCGCTGACGGGCGGTTGACCGGCTGCGGCAAAAATTTGGCAAGAGCCTCAATTTGCTAAAAATTTAACGACCGCTTTGGCGCGATTCGGGCATTCCGGCTGAGCCGTGTCTGCTGTATGACAGCTTCATGACATTCGCATTGACGAGCAGGCTGCGCGCCTATGGGCGCCCCCTGATCGGCCTCGACGTAACGCGAGCCTGGCAGCTCGGATGGCGCGCCGTGCTGAGCATCACCGCGCTCGCGGCGATTGGACTCGGCCTCTACTTCAGGCGCTACGAGGGGTCGGGGCCGCATCTTGCCTATGTCTGGCTGGTGACGCTTTTTGTCTGGGCTGTCGTGCTGGCTTCGACGCGGCGCGTGCTGGTGTCGACTGTTTTCGTCACAGCCATGGTGACCATCGTTGTTTACGCTGCCGCCGCCAAGCATGCCGCCATGGGCATGGTGGTCCACGCTTACGATCTCGAATTTTATCTTACAACGCCGGCGACGATATCGTTCTTAAGGGCGTCCTATCGCGACTAGCTCCTGACATTGATCGGCGCGT
>JANORU010000052.1:0-9693 GCA_031415475.1 Hyphomicrobium sp. | reverse complement strand
TTGTCGCAACACCGATTTGCTGTTTTTAACTCGGCTTTCCTGCTGATCGCTGGCGCATGTCCGGTCGTGGCGGCCGACCAAAAGGTCATGGATCCCTCTGAAAAGTGCGAAAGTGCGGCCGGCCTGTCGCTGCTCGCCTCGCCGCTCGCGCCGTGGAACGGCGCGCCGTTGCGCGTCGTCTTCGCGACGGAGCAGCCGCTTGAGGGCGAGTTCTCGCTCGTCGCTCCGGACGGCACCGTCACTGCCAAATCCAATAGCCGGCACGGCGGGCCGCCGTATTTCTGGACAGCCGAGGTCGCCGCCCCGGCACCCGGCAAATGGCAGGCGAAGCTCGTTCGCTCTGGTGGCACGGGCCCGTGCGGAACTCTCACGCGCGACATCGCCGTCGCAGCGAAGCGGCCCGCTCGTCCAGGTGCGACCGACGGCAGCGTCTGGCCGCTGCGGGAGACCTGGAACCGGCGCACGGAAAATCTCTACTCGGCGTGGATTGAGACACTGTTCGAAGCCCCGCTGGCGGAAGCGCCGTCGTGGCCGGCGCTCGACAAGGTGCTGCACGATAAATCGCGCAACCTGCTGTTCAATCATTTAGGTCTCGGTGAGGACGAGAAAGGCCTCGTCATCAAACCCGACTGCGCGGACCTTCCGTATTTTCTGCGTGCCTATTTTGCCTTCAAGCTCGGCTTGCCGTTCGGATACGCAAAGTGTACGCGCGGCGGGCGCGGCAAGCCGCCGGTCTGCCCGGTGTGGTGGAACCTGCAAAGCGAGGAGCCGCCGGAAGTCGTTGAACCGAAAGCGGAGACGCCCGATCTCCTGTCCGGTCTCTTCGGGGCAGCGCCCGCGCAATCGGCGAAATCGAAAAAGTCGGAAACTCGGCCGCAAGGCCTGGTGCCGTCGTTCGCGTATTACCTCAGCACGACGGTCGCCAATGGCGTCCATTCAGGCTCCGGCCGCACGGCCGCCAGCGACAGCAAGACCGATTATTACCCTGTGCCGCTCTCCGACGCAGCGCTGCGCCCTGGCACGGTGTACGCCGATCCCTACGGGCATCTGCTCGTGATCGCCAAGCGCATCCCGCAAACGGGCGATGCGGCCGGCGTGATCCTCGCGGTTGACGGCCAGCCCGACGGCACGGTCGCGCGCAAGCGGTTCTGGCGCGGTAATTTTCTCTTTGCGCAGGACCCTGCCCTTGGCGGTCCCGGATTCAAGCGCTTCCGCCCCGTGGTGCGCGAGAAGGGCGGGCTACGGCGGCTCACCAACGCGGAAATCGAGAAGCATCCCGAGTATGGAGATTTCTCGCTCGATCAGTCGACGCTCGCGGTTGAGGAATTTTACGACCGGATGGACGACGTGATGTCGCCGTCGCCGCTCGATCCCGTGCGCGCGATCACGGAAGCGATCACCGCTCTCGAAGAACAGGTCAACGCCCGCGTGACGTCGGTCGAAAACGGGCGAAAATATCAGGATCGCGGCGCCGCCGACGCCGCGATGCCCGACGGACCTTCGATCTTCGAGACGACCGGGGCATGGGAAGATTTTGCAACGCCGTCGCGCGATCTCAGGCTGCTGATCGCGATCGACGTGGTCCGCGGGTTTCCCGACCGCGTCGCTCGCCGCCCGAACCGCTACGCAATGCCGAAAGACAAGGCGGTGAGCGATGTAAAGGCTGAGCTCGAAAAGGTTCTGTCGACGGAACTCGCCGCCCGCTCATTCTCCTATACGCGCACCGGCGGTTCGCCATGGAAGCTGGCGCTCAAGGATGTCGTCGACCGTAGGGCGGCGCTTGAAATGGCCTACAACATCAATGATTGCGCCGAGCTGAGGTGGGGCGCAGCGGAGGCCAGCGAAGAAGCCGCGACCTGTAAGCGGCGTGCTCCCGAAGCGCAGCGTGCAAAGATGACGGAGTACCGGGCCTGGTTCAGCGAGCGCCGGCGGCCGCCGAGGGGGTAAATACCTTCCCAATTCGTGCGGCTTTGCAGTCAATCGGGAGTCAAACAATGACTTCGCACTGTAGGTCGGCGCTGAGCCCAGTCGATGCGGAGCATCGCTCCGCGATGGCCGAAGCCCGACAACTTTGCGCTTATCGAAGTGTTGGGCTTCACAAATGGGTTCAGCCCAACCTACAAGTCGCTCGCCTATTTAAGTTGCAACGAACCGACACCCTACACCCGACACCCGACACCCTAATCCCTCCCACCCATGCGCATCGAATACCACCGCACACTCATTGCCGACCGGGTTCGCAATGCGGCGCTCTACAAAGCGCTGCAGCGGGTGATCGTGCCGGGCAAGAGCGTCGTCGCCGATGTCGGAGCGGGCACCGGGCTGCTCGGACTGATGGCAGCGAAGCTCGGCGCCAAGGACGTCTATCTGTTCGAAGCGGGCGAAGTTGCCGGCGTTGCGGGCCAGATGCTGAAAGCCAATAAAGCGCGCAACTGTCATCTCATCCCGTGCCACTCGACCGAATTCGCCGACAAACTGCAAGCCGACGTCATTGTCTCGGAAACGCTTGGCAACTATGCGTTTGAAGAAAACATCATCGACACACTCAACGATGCGCGCGCCAGATTTCTCAAACCCGGCGGCATCGTCATTCCCCAATCGGTCGAGCAGTTTGTTGCCCCGGTCATCAGCGATCGCATCCATCGCGAGCTGACGGTGTGGGATGGGGCTGGCTTCGACATCGATTTCGCGGCCGCACGCACCATGAGCCTCAACAATGTCTATGTCCGTGCGCTGAAACCGGCGGACCTTTTCGAAGCGGGCAAGAGTGCCAAGAGCTGGGATCGCGTCGATCTCACGAAGCCGGCCAAGTCATCCCGTAAGGGCGAGGCGGCCTGGACGATGAAAGCCGAAGCACGCATCTACGGCTTTGCGGTCTGGTGGGAGGTGTCGTTGATCGACGGCGTCACGCTCTCGACGGCGCCGGGCGCTCCGGCAACCCACTGGGAGCAGCTCTATTTTCCGCTGATGGCTCCGATCGAAGCGAAAGCGGGGGACAGCGTCACGATCTCGCTCCGATCGCGATCATCGGAAGCGGCTGGCACACACCTCGGTTGGACAGCGGTTCATTCAGCACGCGGCGGCAAGGTCATCGCCCGTCACGCGCATGACCTCGATAAGGGATGGATACCGTAAACTGCCTTGGTTCATTCCCAATCGGCGCTCACCGGGCGTCCGGAGATCTTGCCGATATCCGCTTCGATGCTGGCCCAGAACTGCCGGGCGGCCTCCAGACGGTCCTTCTCGGTTTTCGGCCGTTTGCGATTGCCCGTCAGTTTGCGGGCATAAAAGCGCGCCGCATTGTGTTCCTTGTCGAGGAACTCGCCGGCGTGGCGCATCTTGGTGTCGTCCTCGGGGAAGAAGTACACCTCGGTATAGCCGCGCATCCGCGCATCCACGCCTTGGTGATACCAGTACTGCAACAGGTTGCGGTCGAGGCGGGATTGCTGGCTTTCGAAGTCGTGGGCGTGGCGGCCATCCGGATACCAATCGCGACCGCGCACTTTAAGTTGTCCACCTTCATAGGTGATCGTGAGAAAACCGAGATAGCTGAGGACCGGTTTGCCGCCGGCGATGTCGCCGCCGACTACCACCAGCGGCCAGTCGCCCTCGATGCAGGACTTGCCGGCCATCACCCGGCGCAAGGCGCGTGAGAACAACGGAATTTTTTCGACGATCACATTGGCAACTGGTTCGGCGACGCGGAACACGAAGAACAGTGCGATCAGTGCGGCGAGGTGAGTGTAATTGCCGTACTCGGGGTTAAAGCCGGTGAACCACTCGCGGGCCGTCAAGACAAGGCCGAACAGACCGGCGATGGCCGCTTGCAGCGCAGTTCGAATCGCACGGTACTGACGCATTGGCTAAGTCTTTGCTCTAGGTTGACATCGATCCGTGCGCCCGGGCCTTCAGCGCCCGCTCGATGCCATCGAGGAACGACCCGATCAGGAGATCGAAAATGTGTTCGCGATCGTCGGCTGCCAGCACGTGTGCCAAGCGGCGCGTGACGGGAAAGAGGCGCGGATCGAGCCGTTCGATTTCGGCGACTTCTTCCGGCGTGCATGGGTTCATCATGCCGCCGACCTCCACGACACCGAAGCCGACCGCCGCCGTGAACAATCCCATGCCGTAGGCCGCGGCGTCTTCTTCGCTCAAACCAGCGTCGAGTAGCGCCGCGTAAATAATTTCACCGAGTTCGAAGTCAGCCGGACCACTCGTTTGAAAGCGGGCGACGATCGAGAACGCCTTTGGATACTTTTGGGCGAGACCGCGATAGCGCCGCGCCACTTCCAGCAGAACCTCGCGCCAGGGACCTTTGGGCCGTTCGATGTCGAGTTCGGCGACCATCGCGTCGGCGACTTCGCGCAACAAACCCTCGCGCGATTTAAAGTGGTGTAGAATGGTCATGCCGTCGACGCCGACGATCGCGGCCAGCCGCCGGACCGAAAAGTTGGTCTCCCCCTCGGCCGCCAGATGCTCGAGGGCGGCGGCGACCAAGTCCTCACGGCGGATGCCACGACGGCCACGGCGGGACTTTTCCTGTTCGTCCTGCAACACGAATTCCTTCACCGTAGGTATTTATTTCTGCATTGTAGGCTTGACTTCTGCGGTGCAGAATATATATTCGACAGGAGAGATTAAACGGCAATCCGCCGGACTCGCAAGATAGAACGTAGAAGCCAAGGTGAATATCATGAGCACGTACAACCATAACAACACGGCGACCGCGATCAACCCGCTGGTTGGCTATTTCGAAGGCCTCGTCAACACGGTCAGTGAGCTGATCTGCGGCCGCTAAGTCCGGTCAGATGGTATGGAGGGGGCATGCCGCCAAACAATTTGCATGGCGACGTGCCCCCTTATCGTTTAATCGCACCGATCTCGGTTGCGTCGGCGTTTACGGAAACCTCGGTCTGGCTGTGCCTGCCGCTCGTTGCGCTGACACTCCAGGCTCAGGACTACACGGGCACCATTGCCGGTTTGGTCTCGGCTCTGCCGGCCGCCGGTGTCGTCGCCATGGCGCTGGTGCTGCCGGCCATCGTCAAGCGGTTTGGTGCGGTGGTGACGCTTCACGGTGGGTCGCTGCTGCTGATCGTGGCACTCGCCAGCCTGATCGCCGCAGCACACTGGAACTCTTTGTGGATGTGGGCCGGTGGTGGCTTTGCCGTCGGCCTCGCGACCGCCGTCCGCTGGATCTTGAGTGACGGTTTCGTCAACCGATTGACGCACGAAACAACGCGCGGCCGCGCCCTGGCCTTTCACGAAACCATCCGCTCGATGGCGCTCGGCGTTGGGCCGCTACTCGTGGCGCTCGCTGCGGACGACGCCCGCTCTGCCCTGCTGCTCGCCATCGGCTGCGCCGGGATGGGCGCTTTGATTTCAGTGCGTCTCGAGCTGCCCGCTGTGCCGGTCGAGCGGGCGCATCTCAGGGAGTTCGTGCTCGGCGTCCGGCTGGCGCCGGCGGCATTTTCGGTTGCAGTGCTCGGCGGCATCCTCGAAGGCGCGGCGGCGTCCACGATCCCGCTCTACGCCGTTGCCATCGGCATGTCGGCGGCGGCCGCCGCATTGCTCGCGTCGGCATCGGGTTTCGGCAACTTGATTGGTCAATGGCCCTCTGGATGGCTTGCCGACCGTTGGGGGGCGATTGCCTCAACCAACCTGGCGCTGGCGATCTCTGCCGCTGCTATTCTGGCGTTTGCCGCCGTTGGTGCTCACTGGCAGCCGGCACTGGCCGCCATGGTTTTCTTTGGCGGGGCGGGCGGCGCGCTCTACACGCTCGCCGTCATGGAAGCGACGCGCGATGCTGGCAGCCGCGTCGGGTTGCTGCCGGTGCTGTCGGCGGTTTCAATCCTCTATGTGTTCGGCGCGCTGGCGGGACCGGCGATCGGCGGATTTGTTCTCGATCAGGGCGCACCGGTCGCGGTACCGCTCGTCTTCGCGGCATTAATCGCTGTCATCGCCATCTACCATGCGCGCATGACCCATTGATTGGACGTCGGAGCGGTGGCCATCAGGCCTTGTTCTCCCAGCGGCCTTCCGGCGACTGCTTCCAGTAGCTCACTTTGCAACCGGCCGCCTTGGCCGCCTGCCATTGCGTCCGCGCGCGGGCGGTGGCGTCTTGGTCATTGCCGTCGAACAGATACACAAGCCGGGCATGCGTGGCGAAGTCGGATGTTTCGGCGCCATCGACCATGAAGCGCACGCCGGCGCCGTTTGGCGTGTCATTGCCGGTCGTCAGGAACACCGGCTGCTGGTCTGAAAAGCCATCCTTGGCAGAACCGTGTGGAAGAAAACTTTCCTCGCGGTAGGTCCAGAGCGTCAGGTCGATCGCCTCAAGCCGCTCGGTGTCGGCGGATTGGACGACAGCGCGCCAGCCTCGCTCCAGCGTACGTTCAAGCAACCCCGGCAGGATGCGATCCAGGGGTTGGCGTTCGAGATGATAAAACAGAACTTCAGATGGTCCGGTCATCGCCGCCACGTCGAGAAAAGTGGGATGCAACGTCGTTCAGTTGAGATTTATTGGTAACGCATTTCGCAATGCACGCATTGCCTCTTGTAGCGAAGGGTACGCTCGACTATTTGTGGAAGTCCGGTGCGGCGCCCCTAAAGGGTGACGCCTGTGCGGGCGGTGAGGCGGCAGCCTTCTTCAACGTTTGCTGCATGTCTCCCGCCCGCTGCCAATTCGGGCGGCTGCCGTTTGTGGCGGCTTGTGAAAAATCAGCGATTGCTGCGACGGACTTGGCCCGAGTCGACCAACGCATCGATGCACTGTTTCGACAGTCGCTTGCCGGCTTGGCGCATGCACTGGCGCATCTTGGCGGAATCCGGTTCATAGGCTGGGCAAAAGCGGAAGTAGTCGTCCCGGCAGGCGTTGCGCACCTTTTGGCTGGTGGCATCGGCCGGGATTGCCAACGCAATCGCTGCACCGAATAGTGCCAGCGCCGTCATGCTGGCGCCCAGTGCGCGCCGTGAAACAAGTGCGCGCAGTGTGTTTCGTGACAATGTCATCAATAGCGTCCTTTGCTTTTGGTCTTGCTGGATAAGCGTGTCCTGGGGCGACGTGATCGACGAACAACGTAGCCTTTCGATGGCCGCGATTAAAGTCTTGAACGAGGCCTCTCGTCACACCACGACCGTCAGGCAGCGCTGTATCCACTAGCTTTTTCCGGATCGGCCGCGCCGCTTTTCAAACGGATTGTCGCTCTTTCGCAGATTGAAGCGGATCGGCACGCCCGGCATCTTGAATGTGTCGCGAAGGTCATTCGTCAGATACTTGATGTACGACTTGGGCAGGCCTTCAGGTTTGGAGCAGAAGGCGACGAACGTCGGCGGCCGGGTTGAGGGCTGCGTGATGAAGCGCAATTTGATGCGCCGGCCGGAACTGGCGGGCGGTGCGTGGCGCGCGAGGGCGGAGGGTAGCCAGCGGTTGAGTTCGGGCGTCGAAATCCGCCGGTTCCAGATTTCCGCAGTCGAGAAGACCGCCTGCATCAGTTTGTCGAGGCCGCTTTCGCTCAACGCTGAGACCGGCACCACGGAAATTCCCGGCACTTGCGCCAGGCTGTTTGCAACCTTGTCGCGGATGTCCTTCAAGTGACGTTGCTTATTGTCGATAAGGTCCCATTTGTTGACGCCGATGATGACCGCGCGGCCTTCTTCGGCGGCATGTCCGGCGATGGTCAGATCCTGATGTTCGAGCGGATGCTCGGCATCGACCAGGATGACGACCACTTCGGCAAACCGGATCGCGCGGATCGCATCACTGGCGGATAGCTTTTCCGCCTCCTCGGTGATCTTCGCCTTGCGCCTGAGCCCGGCGGTGTCGAACAGCAGGATCGGCCGGCCTTTCCAGTCGAACGCGGTTGAGACGGCATCGCGCGTCAGTCCCGGTTCCGGGCCGGTGATCATCCGGTCTTCGCCGAGCAGCGCATTGACGAGCGTGGATTTACCGGCGTTCGGCCGGCCGACTATGGCAATCCGCAGAGGCTTGCGCTTTGCGGTTGCAGCGTCTTCGGCCGGCTCCTCGTCATCGCCGCGTCTGGCTTTCTCGCGAACGGTGATCTTGAGGCCCAATGCCGACGCGACGTCAGCGATCAGGTCGCTCAGCCCTTCGCCATGCTCGGCGGAGACGGCAACCGGATCGCCGAGACCAAGTTTGAAGGCTTCGTAGAATCCACCGGCGGCGGCGCGGCCTTCGCTCTTGTTGGCGACCAGGACAACGGGTTTTCCCGACGAGCGGGCGATGCGAGCGAACGCCTCATCGTCCGGCGTAATGCCGGCCCGGGCATCGATCACGAACAGTACGAGGTCGGCCGCCTCGATCGCCGCCATCGATTGCTGGCGCATGCGGTCGGCAATTGAGCCTTTGGAGGCGTCTTCCAGTCCGGCGGTGTCGGTCAGGCGCAGTGTGTGCTCGCCAACCTCGAACACGCCGTCGCGCCGGTCGCGCGTCAATCCGGGGATATCGGAGACAAGTGCGTCGCGCGTTTGCGTCAGCCGGTTGAACAGCGTCGACTTGCCGACGTTGGGTCGGCCGACGATGGCGATGGTCGGAGTCGATGACATTTATGGTCCTGGAGTGGGATCGTTCGGCCGCTTATGCCGCAATCGGGGCAAAATGCGAAACGGTGACAGACGGTCCCCATTGGGGCATGAACGCGCGGGCCAAGCCTTGCCCAGGACTTTCCAGCACTTTCCAGCACTTTCAAGGGTTTTTGGCCGCCATTCGAGCGTTTTCGAGCGAAGTGGGTTCCGGTTCGCGTTCAGAAAACGCGACACAGCAAGTGACTAACCATGAACTATCGCCACGCCTATCATGCCGGCAACTTCGCCGATGTCTTCAAGCATCTGGTTCTGGTGCTGGTGATCGAGCATCTGAAGCAGAAGCCGGCGCCGTTCCGCGTCATCGATAGCCATGCAGGTGCTGGGCACTACGACCTGACCGCGATCGAAGCGCACAAGACGGGCGAGTGGCAGTCGGGAATCGGCAGACTTTTGGACGCTGAACCGCCGGCCGATGTTGCCGCCGTTCTTGCGCCCTACCTTGCTCTCATTCGTGATGAGAACCGGAGCGGACCCCTCGAACGCTATCCAGGCAGTCCCTGGGTTGCCCGCAAGCTTCTGCGCCGCGACGACAGCCTGATTGCCAACGAATTGCATCCCGACGATCGCGCGGCCCTCGAGAAACTGTTTGGCGGCGATCCTCAGACCAAGGTGATGGGTATCGACGGCTGGCTGGCGTTGAAAGCTCTTCTGCCTCCGAAGGAGCGGCGCGGCGTTGTCCTGGTCGATCCACCGTTTGAGGAGCCGGGTGAGTTGTCGCGCATGGCGCAGGGGCTTGAGGCTGCGGTTCGCCGTTTTGCAACGGGCACGTTTCTGCTCTGGTATCCGATAAAAGACCCTCGCCCCGTGGCCCAGTTCAAACGCGACTTGTCCCGGCTCGCACTCGGCAAAGTGCAGGCAATTGAATTGTACATTCGCGAACCAGCAGACATCGGCTTGCTCAACGGCGCGGGGCTCATTGTCGTCAACCCACCCTTCACGCTTGTCCAGAAACTCAGCATAGTGCTGCCGTGGCTTACAGATGTTTTGGGCGACGGCAGCGGCTCGCGGTTTGCGCTGACATCGCTTGGCACCGAGGCCATCGCCGATTGATGTGGCGCTCCTGGCGAAATCGTAATTGATTGGATGCGCGGC
>JANORU010000051.1:0-2374 GCA_031415475.1 Hyphomicrobium sp. | reverse complement strand
CTACGACAGCGACCACGAACTGGCGCGCGGCGAGGTCGGCAAGGTCGGCGTGCCCGTCTCGCATCTGGGCGACATGGCGACCTTGCTCGACGGCATCCCGCTCGACCGCATGAACACCTCGATGACGATCAACGCCACCGGCGCCTGGCTGCTGGCGCTGTATGTGGCGGTGGCCGACCAGCAGGGCGTCTCCCGCGGAAAGCTCACGGGCACGATCCAAAACGACATCATCAAGGAATATCTGTCGCGCGGCACCTACGTGTTTCCGCCCGAGCCGTCGCTTCGTCTGATCAAGGACACGATCGTGTTCTCGTGGAAAGACGTGCCGAAGTGGAACCCGACCAACGTCTGCTCCTACCATCTGCAAGAAGCCGGCGCGACCCCGGTGCAGGAACTCGCGTTCGCATTGGCAACAGGTATTGCCGTGCTCGATACGGTCAAAGCCTCAGGCGAAGTGAAGGCTGAGGATTTCGGCACGGTCGTCGGCCGCGTCTCGTTCTTCGTCAACGCTGGCATGCGGTTCGTCACCGAAATGTGTAAAATGCGGGCGTTCACCGAACTGTGGAACGAAATCACGGCCGAACGCTATGGCGTCAAAGACCCCAAGCACCGGATGTTCCGGTACGGCGTGCAGGTGAACTCGCTGGGTCTCACCGAACAGCAAGCCGAAAACAATGTCTATCGCATCCTGCTCGAAATGCTGGCCGTCACGCTGTCGAAATCGGCGCGGGCCCGCGCCGTGCAACTTCCGGCGTGGAACGAGGCGCTCGGCCTGCCGCGGCCGTGGGATCAGCAGTGGTCGCTCCGGATGCAGCAGATTCTGGCCTACGAAACCGATCTCCTCGACTACGGCGATATATTCGACGGCTCGGCGGAAATCGCCCGCAAGGTCGGCGAACTGAAGGAGCAGGCGCGCGCTGAGCTCAAAACCATCGACGCGATGGGCGGGGCGATTGCCGCCATCGACTACATGAAGCGCCGTTTGGTCGAGAGTAACACCGACCGGCTGCGCGGCATCGAAACCGGCCACCAGATCGTGGTCGGCGTCAACAAATGGACTGAAACCGAGCCGTCGCCGCTCACCACGGGCGAAGGGTCGATCATGGTTGTTGACCCGGCGGTCGAGGCCCAGCAGATCGAAAAACTAAATGCGTGGCGAGGTGGGCGCGACGACAAGGCCGTCAAAGCCGCACTCGCCAGCCTCGAGAGTGCGGCCAAGGAAGGCCGCAACATCATGGACAGCTCGATCGCCTGCGCCAAGTCCGGTGTCACGACCGGCGAATGGGGTACCGCACTGCGCCGCATTTTCGGCGAGTATCGCGCGCCGACCGGTGTTGCCCAGGCCGCTCCGCAGCGCGATGGTGCGGGCCTCGATGTTGTGCGTGCGGGCGTTGAAGCCGTCTCCGCCAAACTCGGCCGCCGCATCAAGTTCCTGGTCGGTAAGCCAGGTCTCGACGGCCATTCGAATGGCGCCGAGCAGATTGCCGTTCGCGCCCGCGATGTCGGTATGGAAGTCGTCTACGAGGGCATCCGCCTGACGCCATCGCAGATCGTGCGCGCCGCGCTCGATGAATCGGTGCACGTCGTCGGCCTCTCGATCCTGTCGGGCAGCCATGTTCCGCTGGTCAAAGAAGTGATGGAGCGGATGCGCAAGGACGGCCTGGCAGATATCCCCCTCATCGTTGGCGGCATCATTCCGCCGGAAGACGAAAAGACCCTGAAGGCGTTCGGCGTCGCGGCGGTCTATACGCCCAAGGACTTCCAGTTGAACGACATCATGGCCGATATCGTAAAGCTCGTCGCCGGCAACGCCAAGGCGGCGTGAGCAGGGCACTGTACCCATAATGACGACGCCGATTTTTCAGGAGCGCGCTATAAGTGTAGGCGCGCTCCTCGCTTTTTAGTTTGCAAAATTAAGACTTCTATTACCTAGAAAACATCTCTAAATTGCAATTGGTTCGCCAATAGGTTGTAAGAAATCCTGTTGATCCGGCTCCGCGAAGCACCGCATGTTCTCGCAGTGGTTCGCGCGTATCCGAGCTTCGGCACAGGAGACTGACGTGGCGACACCGACGACCAATTCCGTTTCCGTCACCGATTTCAATCCCGTCTCAATCGGGCTTGGGCGCTACACGACGTCGGGCTCCAAATGGGGCGGCGCGCTGGGCACCGGCGTCACGCTGACCTACAGCTTTCCGATCGGCACAGCGTCGTTTGCCACCAACTACGGCGGCCTTGCCACTAACGAATGGAGTGCGTGGTCGTCACTCTCGACCGGCGAGCGGGCATCTGTTCGAACAGCACTATCGATTTGGTCTCAGGTCGCCAACGTCAGCTTCACCGAGACCGTCGACACGAGTTCGACCGTCGGCGA
>JANORU010000050.1:0-5289 GCA_031415475.1 Hyphomicrobium sp. | reverse complement strand
CACAAACTGAATGGCTTGCCAAGCTGTTCAGTTTCCCTGCCGTACGACAATTGTGACGCGCCGATTCTCGGGCGCTGCCGTAAAGGCTCGGTTCATGAGCTCGCTTGACCCCTTGCCCACCGCCTCTAACAGGTCGCTCGGCATGCCGCGCTCATGCACAAGATAGTCGACGACACTGTCGGCTCGACGACGCGACAGCTGAAGGTTGTGAACGCCGTCACCGCGCGGGTCGGCGTGGCCCTCAATTCTGAAGCGGGTGCCTGCCAGGTCCGGTGACTTGAGCGCGCGCGCCACGGTGTCCAGCGCCGTGCGTGCGCTGAGCGTGAGTTCAGCCGAATCCGTAGCGAAGGTAATCAGCATGGATGCTTTTCGCTGCTGCATGGGCGCCATTGCGGCGCTCGCCGTCGCGCCGATTAGAGCCGGCCTGAAGCCGCGTCTGCGCGGGCCATTTTCCGCCTCTTCCGTTGCAGCTGCCCTTGGTGGCTTCAAGGCTTCGACTATCGCCTGTTCGCTAACTTCATCCTCGCGCAAGACCTTCTGCGCTGCAACCTGGCTCGGCCACGCGAACGCCAGCAGAAGCCAAGTCCACACCAGTCCACGAATCATGATGCCCCCTCTTCAGATGGCCGATGGCGAATCGATCCTAGCGCCACCTACCGGCCGAGTACATCGGCATCGGCAGTTTCACCGACCCACGCCGACGTTGAAGCGCAGCGACGCGCGCATCAGCCCCCGCCAACTTACCGCTCTTGGCGCGACCGGCAGCACCCGCGCGCGTTGATGAGCCGCCGATCGCCGCTCGAGGTCGCTCATCTCACTAGCTGAATTTTTGCCGCGAAAGACGCGAATCGGAGGCTACCTTCGGCAGACCAACACCCATGAGCTTGGGACTCGAGTCCTTAACTTGCATTGAACAAAGGGTACTGTGATGAGGGTAATCCCGCTATCTATTGTCTTTTGTGGTGTGCCGGTGCAAGCTTACGACGCCGTTGCTGATTGCACGGCAGATCGCAGGTTCGAGCCATGCCCCGCCGACTAATAAGTTCAACAACTAGCGAAAGTGGTGAGGAGTCTTGAAATGGCGAAGAAAGTGCCGTTTTCATGGAAGACCAACATCCCAGCGCCATGGCTTGCTGCAGTTTTCATATTCGGAGGGTACTCCGCGCCGTGCGTTGCTCAGGGTCAGACGGATCAACCCAAATGGACATATGCCGTCGGCTTGCGAACCTGGATCGCCCGATGGGATAGCTGGACTGTCGGACAGACGGCAACTGGCGTGGCCGTCGGCAACGAGCGATTCGAAGTCGTGGCATCGGCTCGGGGCAGCACTGAGGTCTCCGCGATCCCAGTGTTGAGTGCAAGGTTTGGTCCGACGTTCGTCGCCGTCAGCGCAATGGCGACGACCAAGTACGGGCTTAAGGACACCGCAACGCCCGGCGGGTTTGAAGTCAATTCGTCGCGCCGTGAAGCCGATGTCAATCTGGGATACACGTTCGGAGCGGGCGTCACGTCGAGCTTGGGATACAAGCAGATCCGCCAGCGATTCGGCGCAAAGGAATACGACTGGAAAGGACCGGTCCTTGGCATCGGTGTGAGCCTACCGGTCGTCGAAACCTGGGGTGCCTACACAAGCCTGGGTCTAGGTCGGTTCCGCGGCTCATTCCCTACAAGTGCGGTCGACGCAAATGGTCGCACCCACTTCAACGCCGACTACACCCTGGTCGATGTGGGCATGACACGCTCATTTGGCCAACTGCTCCCGGCAGTCAATTCTGCCGTCCTGACTCTGGGATACAGGGTTCAAAGGATGGCCACGAAAGGCTACATGTTGGGGCGAACGCCTGAGAACGGATCGCGCGCGCCCAACACGACCAGTGACCTGATCGACATCACCGGCGGATTCGTTGTCGGATTTCAAGCCTCGTTCTGAGCTCGGCTGCACATGGCTCGCCATCCGCACCTCCAGCGCCCGGACGATGGAAGTCGCATTGCCGCACTGCTATTGCTGGCCTGGTTGCACATTGCGCACACCGTCGTCGTCGCTCAGACGGCCATCCCTCCCATGGCTGCTGCCAGCACAGCGACGGTCAAGAGTACGGCGCCTCGCTACGGCTTGGTGATCGGCAACTCTGCTTACCGAGAGGTTTCGTTCCTACCGAATGTTTTGAACGATCTCGATGACATGTGCGCAGTGCTCCGGAGGTTGACCTTCCAGACCACTTGTCTGGCCAACCTGCAAACCCGAGAAGCGTTCATAGAAGCGATCCGCAATCATGCCGCGCGCGTTCCAGTCGGGGCTGTGTCGGTCGTGCACTACAGCGGACATGCGGTCCAAGTCGGTGGAGAGAACTACCTCATTCCGACGGCAGTCAGCGCGGCCGACCCCCGCGGTTGGATGGCACAGTTCATCAGTCTCTCAGAGCTGTTCCACGCGGCCGAGCAAGCGCGGCCCGGGTTTCAACTGGTCGTACTAGACGCCTGCCGCGACAACCCCGACGCAAGTCAGGATTCCAGGAAGCCAACGATGGCGGCCCCGACGCCTGTCTCCGAGCGCTCCTCGAGCTTATCGGCTCCCGCCCCCCCGTCTTCCGACTCGAACCGCGATGGCTTGCGCTTGATACTGCGCACCTTGCGAAGCGCGGGTCGCATCGCCAGCTACGGAGTCGCAGCAGTGCGAGATGCGCCCGCCAACACGCTTGTCCTGTTCGCAACGGGTGCAGGTGCTCCGGCGTTCGATGGATCGGGCGAACGCAATGGCCCCTTGACGAAGCATGTGGTACTTCAGATCGAGCAACCGAGGCAACGGCTCGAGGATGCGGTGAAGAACGTCATTCAAGGCGTTGGCGACGATACCGAGCGGCGCTACCAGCTACGACAGTCGCCTGCGCTTTATGGCACGTTCGCAGGGGAGTTCTGCTTCAACGGCTGCCCGGTCGTAGTGACGCCGGAACAGGTGGAAATGGAACGACGGCGTGCGACTCAGTTGGAGAGGCAGCGTGCCGCGGAAGCCGCTCTTGAGCTAGGGCGAGCCGAAGAGCAGCGTAGGCGCGCAAACGCGGTGGTACCTACCTTTTAAGTGCAGACTTGATCGAGGGACGAGTATGCAAAGACTCAGCGTTTTTCTCAGTCGCGCCCTGACATTTTCCGTGACGCTTGCCCTGTGCTCATGCGGCGGGAACTCCGGTGATGACTCGTCTGGCCGCAGCGCGCCGACTTACCAACTCAGTGGTTTCCTCACCGGTCTCTCAAGTGGGAGCACGATCACCATCGCGGTTGGGCTTGACAGACGAGTCATTCAAACGCAGGGCGATAACATCATTCGGGATGTGCCGTTCCCATCGGCGACGATCGAACCGATAGCACTTCCTGCGGGCGTCTTCTACAGCGTGAGCGTTGTCGAGAAGCCCGATAACGCGACGTGTCAGGTGCTCAATGGAACTGGTGTCATGGGCGCGGCGTCCGTGACGAACGTGGAGATCCAATGCTTTCAGACGCCGTCTCTTCGAGTCTTGGCAGGGCGCGTGCCGAAGCCGGACGTCGACGGCATCGCCACTGAGATCGCGCTCAGGGCGCAGTCCTTGACGGTGGCTCGCGACGGGACGATCTACGTAGCGGTTGACGAGGGTCTGGGCGGCGACGCACCGCTGATCCGCCGAATGACACGGTCGGGATTCCTGACAACGCTCGCCGGGGGCGGCGCCAAGTCTGACACGCCAGTCAACGGAGCAGGTCGCGACGCACGCCTGACGAAGCCCAGAGCCCTAACAATGTCGTTAGACGGGTCGACGGTGCTCTTCGCGGACGGGACGGCCATACGAAGCATGACGATGGCGGGCACTGTCGGACTTGTTGCCGGAAACCTGACCGTCCCTGGGGACGGCACGGACAACGACGATGCTGACTCGTTGGAAGCCGCACGATTTACAGAACTCAGAGGCCTTGTGGTGCTGTCTGACGGCACCCTGTATGTCTCGGAGAGTCTGCGGATTCGTCGCGTCGAGACGACCGGTCGAGTGCGGACGGTTGCGAGAGCTCAAACCCCTCAGGTGAGAAGCTTTCCCTTCAACGGCCTCGCAATCGGTTCGGACGGCAATGTGTATGCTGGATTTGGACCGGACAATGATGGTTTCGAGGGAGGCGTCGTGAGACTGGACGTTGCCACTGGTGCAGTGAGCGTGCGGGGCGGCGGTCACGCGGCCTTTCTTCTGGCCGATTCCGCGTCCTTCTTGGCCTTTGGCACCAGTTCACAGTTCGGGCTCCAACGAGTGTTCATCGATGGCGCCTCCGCTTCGCTCGGCAAAAGCTTTATTGCTCAGTTTCGAACAATGTGCGCCGATGGACCCCTGTCTCGGGCCCAACTCGGTGGGACCGGCGGCGCCGCGTTCGTAGAGGAAGGGAAAGTCCTCGTGGCGGACGTTCAATGTGCCTCGATCAGAGAACTGGATCTGGTCGCGCAAACAGTGTCAACGCGCTATGGCACCCTCGGCTTCGGCAATGCCGACGGTACTGGGTCACAGGCCTCATTTCACGCGGTGTCGGGCCTCGCTTTCGATCCGGCAGCAGGCGAACGGGGTGAACTCATCGTGTCGGAATCGTACGGCGGCACATTGAGGTCGATACGTCCTGGGGGAAACGTTAGGCGCCTTGCAGGCGATCCGACCAGAGAGCCGAGTATCACATTTCCAGTAGGTGCGGAGATGAGAGACGGGGTTGGAAACGATGCATGGTTCATCGCTCCTTCGTCCGTAGTAGTAGGGAGAGACGGCAGCTATTACGTTCTTGACGCCAATGGCATTAACGTTCCTAACCAGAGTCTGCGACGAGTGGGCCGCGACGGGCGAGTAGTCACGCTCCGAAGCGATTTACCACGCAACGGCTCCGGAAATGAGATCGGGCTGCGAGGATATATGGCAATCGATCGATCCGGTGAAGCAGATCGATTCGTGATGACGACGGGAAGCGTGTTGACGGGAAGCTCGATCGCTCGGTTCTCGGGGACGGGCGGGCCCGTCGAGCTGTTCGCGAGCGGCCAACTAGAAGCTCCAAGGGGGCTGGCTGTGTCGGCTGCCGGAACCATCTATGTGGCAGACGGTAATAGCATCAAGATGATTGAGCCGACCGTCAGCGGAACGACTGCCACGCTGGTCTCTGATGCCGCGGATGGGTGGGTCTCCGCATCCGCGCTAGCGCTGACGGAGGACGAAAAATTCTTGATCGTCCTTGACCCCGGGCTGTGCGCAATTAGGGCGATTGACCTTGCCCTAGGTCGTGTTCAGAATGTGGTGGGTA
>JANORU010000049.1:0-4959 GCA_031415475.1 Hyphomicrobium sp. | reverse complement strand
TGCGCCGCCGCCGCTCCGTGCTCATAGCAACGCTTGCTCTGGCTGCGATTGGCTCGCTCGCCCTCAGTCAGTATCTGGTTCATACGGATCCTGATTCCGCCTTCTACATTCTAGCTTCTAGAGCCTGGGAATTGTTGGTTGGTAGCCTGTTGGCCGTTGGTGCAATCCCCGCGATTTCATCTGGCCGCAATCGGCAAGTGCTCTCTCTGATCGCGCTTGTTGGTATTCTCGTGGCAGGTTTCGCCTACACAAAGAACACGCTCTTTCCTGGAGCGGCGGCACTCGTTCCATGTCTTGGTGCTGCGATCCTCATCCATACCGGCCAACACCGGGACACGCTCGCCTACCGTTTTTTGGCCTCGCGACCTATGGTGGGTTTGGGCCTGATCTCCTATTCACTCTACTTGTGGCACGTACCGGTCATAACGTTTTATGAAGCCCAGTTCATCAAGGCGACGCCCTACAGCCACAAATTGGCATTGTTGGTAGCAAGCGTTCTTATTGCTGCACTTTCGTGGCGTTTTATCGAACAGCCGTTCCGCAATCGACATGGCGGACTCGCAACTCGCTCCGTAATGAGTGTCGCGGCCGGCTTAGGGCTGGCTGTCGTATGCGTTGCCAGTTTATTTATTGCCGCTCGAGGATTGCCGCAACGGTTCCCGGCCGGGGCACTGAAGTTCGCTGAGTTTAGTTTCGAGCCGGAGGCGATGATGCGCGACGGAACCTGCTTCATCTCCAGAAGCGCTTTTAAATCGTCCGTTTTCGATACCGAGAATTGCCTAAGGCTCGATCCAGCCCGGCCGAACGTTTTGATCGTCGGGGACAGTCACGCGGCACATTTGTGGTCTGGCCTGCGAGCGGCTTACCCCCACATCAATTTCCTGCAGGCGACGGCCTCTGGGTGCTCCACCGACCTTTTGAACGACGAAACACGGCGTTGCCGTTCGGTAATGACTCATTTGTTCGAGAACTTTCTAGTGCAACATCGCGTTGACGCGGTCATCCTGGGCTTACAATGGAAAACGGGCAACCTGGAGGGTATTGAGCCTGTGCTTGAACGCCTGAAAAGCTCGGCGCAGTCAGTTTATGTCTTCGGGCCCATAGTGAGATACCAATCATCTCTTCCACGCCTACTCATGCGGAGCGCCTTGACCGGTGATCACACAGTCGTGGACCGCGCGCGGCTTTCAGCACCGTTTAAACTGGACGCGCGGTTCAAGGGTGCTTTCAGCACGAAGGGCGTCAAGTACGTGTCGTTGGTCGATCTCCTGTGTGGGCAGAACTCGTGCATCACGCTCGACGCAGAGGGTCTCCCTCTGCAGCACGACGGCTCACACCTGACCGCGAATGGCTCCCGCTTGGTCGCTGAGCGGCTTGGTCCATTACTAGGGTTGTCCGCAGCGGCTCGAACAATTCAATAGCGAATAGAAAGCTGGGGTTGCGGCTTTCGGCCCAACTCAAGTTGTGCCGGATCCCGCACCTGCCGATGTGAAATTGGGTGCTGAACCTGCAGGCGTGGGCACAGGCGCCGTCGTTGTGCCGGTCAAGCGATCCAAGCCGGTGATGCAAAAGCCGCTGATTGCCGAGCCGAAGGACGGTGCGCTGCCGCTGCCGCTCAAGAAGCCAGAGACGGTCAAAGCGTCCAGCAAAGCCGGCGAGAAAAGCACGCCGTCCGGCAAACGAAAAACCCGCGCCCCTGAAGACAACACCGCCGGCGATCGCGAGCGGGTGAAGACGGGCAAACGTAAAAAGTGGTGACGGGGTCCTGCCGAAGGCGGGCGAGCAAAAGTGCTCCTGCCGAAGGCGGGCGAACAAAAGCGCTCCTGCCGAAGGCGGGCAAATCAAGTTGGGCGAAGGTGGGCGTACAATAGTGCAGTGATGCTGACTGGCTGAGCGGACACTTGTACACCCAAACCCGCATTTCCCCCATTCCTGTGCGCAACCTGCCCCCGCCGCCTCGCGCCCGCCCGGTTCAAATGGTGAAGTCGGGACCGTGATTCGCAACAAGGGGCAGGGAATGGCTGCGGTTCGGAAAAAGCGGACAACCGAAATGGCGGCCGAGGCCGAAGGTCCGCGCGCCTTTCTCGGCGTCACGAAGTCGGCGCGCGGTTTCGAATGGCGCGAACGCCTTGCCCCCGCCGCTGCCAACACGGCACTTGCCATCTCCCAGCAGCACGGACTGCCCGACCTTCTCGGCCGCGTACTCGCCGCGCGTGGCGTCACCGTCGCCGATACCGGCGTGTTTCTCGATCCGAGCCTGAAAGCCCTGATGCCCGATCCGGCGACGCTGGTCGATATGGACAAGGCCGCCAAACGCCTCGCCGACGCGATCACCAACGGCGAACGCGTGGCCATCTTCGGCGACTACGACGTCGACGGTGCCTGTTCCTCTGCGCTCATAGCCCGGTTTCTCGAAAGCCACGGCGTGGCGGCCAAGATCTACATTCCGGATCGCATCTTTGAAGGTTACGGCCCGAACGTCACCGCCATCGAAGGCCTGATCGACGGCGGCGCCAACCTGATCGTCACGGTCGATTGCGGCACCACCAGTTTCGACGCGCTCGCCACTGCTCGCCCGCGCGGCGCCGACGTGATTGTCATCGATCATCATCAGGCCGACGAGCGGCTTCCTGACGTGCACGCGATCGTCAATCCGAACCGGCAGGACGACATATCCGGTCAAGGCCATCTGTGCGCGGCGGGTGTTGTGTTTCTGGTGCTGGTGGCGACGCAGCGCGAACTTCGCCAGCGCGGCTATTATAAAGACGGCGTCACCGCGCCCAATCTGCTCGCCGATCTCGATCTCGTGGCCCTCGCGACGGTCGCCGACGTGGTGCCGCTCACCGGCCTCAATCGCGCCTACGTGACCAAAGGGCTTCAGGTGATGAAGTCGCGCGACAACCTGGGGCTACGAGCCCTGTTCGATGTTGCCGGTCTCAATCAGGCGCCGACCACCTATCACCTCGGATTCATTCTCGGGCCGCGCATCAATGCCGGAGGACGTATTGGGGACGCCGCGCTCGGCGCCAAACTGCTCGTGACTGGCGACGACATCGAGGCGGCGCGGATTGCTGCCCAACTCGACAAGCTCAACAAAGAGCGCAAGGCGATCGAAACCGGCATGCTCACCGAAGCGATCGCCGATGCCGAACGCCGGATTGGTGACGATCCGGATCTGCCGCTCGTCTTGGTCGGATCGGAAACCTGGCACAAGGGCGTGGTTGGGCTTGTCGCCAGCCGCCTGGTCGAGCGGTTTGGGCGGCCGGCCTGCGCCATCGCCTGGGAGAAGAGCGCCAGTTCGGGTGCTGCCACGGGTACCGGCTCGTTGCGCTCCGTTGCCGGCATCGACATCGGTGCCGCCGTCCGCCGCGCGGCCAATGACGGCCTGCTCGTCAAGGGTGGTGGTCACGCCATGGCCGCCGGGCTGACAGTCGAGCAGGCCAAACTCGCCACGCTGACTAAGTTTTTTGCCGATGCCCTCAAGGATAGCGCGCAGATCGCCAAGTCAGCCACCGGACTCGAGATTGATGGTGCACTGAGCCCGGTGGGCGCAACCGACGAGTTAATCGGTCTTATCGAGAAGGCCGGTCCCTACGGCCAAGGCAATCCGCAGCCGCGCTTTGCGTTTCCGGCGATGCGGGTGAAGTTCGCCAAGACGGTCGGCGAAAACCATTTGCGATGCGTGCTCGAAGGCGGCGACGGGGCGAGGTTGGAAGCTGTTGCCTTCCGCTCAGTCGGCCAGCCGCTCGGCGATCTGCTCGCCAACACGGGGGGCTTTCCGGTCCACGTCGCCGGCCACTTGAAGCGCGACAGTTGGGGCGGCCGCGAACGGATCGAACTGATGATCGAAGACGCCGCCGATCCGCGCCGCCAGGACCGGTGAAAGCGACGGTTTTCGATCCGCTATGACGGCTTGCGGCGGCTATCTGCCGCCCTGTCCCGGCCTTGCTTGCGCCCCGGCCCGAACCTGCCTATACGGTGTCGCGACGCTCCCTTCGTCTATCGGTTAGGACGCGAGATTTTCATTCTTGAAAGAGGGGTTCGACTCCCCTAGGGAGCGCCAAAGATTTCGAATAATTCAGATAAAGCAAGAAGGTTAGACACTTTTTCGGAAAGCGGGAATCGAACCCCATTTCAGCATTGCACGATCGTATCGTTGCGCATCAAGTTGACGTCGGCAATTTGACAGTAAGCGGACCCACCTACCGATGGGTCTGAAGACAGCTGCTGACCCAGAGCGGTCCTTCTCGCTGTTACTTCCAGCGCCAGCTCCGAGCTGCCTTCCAGTTTGAACAACACAATCAAGCGCCCTCGTCTGTCGACGGCAAGTGGAACCAGACCGGGCTCGTGTCGGGGGCCCTGGGAACTTGACTTCATTGCCGTCTATTATTTGATCATCGCCGCCAATTCAGCTTGAGGGGCGCTGGGAACCCGATATTATCGCCGTCTACCAGTTGATAATCGCCGGTGATCATCGCCGGAATGTCGACTCAGAAAGCGTCGGGCATTCCCCTGTCCGTTTGGCGACACCCTATTGGTGGTGGATACCCCGATGCGGCCCTCAAAGGAGGATGCCATGCGCAAGATGGGTTTGAGATTGATCGCAATCGGTATTGGGATAGTCGTGGGATTGGCAGCTCCAGGTTTTGCTCAGGCGGATCTGGCGGCGAACCACAGCACGATTGCAGGCGTCCAGGACCTTGCCGGCTCTGGCGTGCAGCAAGTCGATGGGGTCATCTACAAAAAGAGGATTTGGAACCCGGCATGTCAATGTTGGTGTTACCAAGATGACTTAGGACAGGTTCGCTGTAAGTATAAGTGACGACGAAGTGACAAGGAGACCGGACGGTCGCAGGTCGCTGAACTGAAGCTCAATGTTTGAGTTCTCTGCAGCTGTCGGCGTCGAGCTTATAATTCGTAAGCGTTCGTTACCTAGTAAGCCCTGGCGGTTGCTGCTCA
>JANORU010000048.1:0-2522 GCA_031415475.1 Hyphomicrobium sp. | reverse complement strand
GTTTGCAAGCCGGTCCAACGAGGACCATAACCAGAACGGTCTCTCCTTATGACCGAGTACCGATTGGGGGCAGGGTCAATATACATTGGGCTTTACACCAGCGCTACGCTTGTCGGACTCAACTGATGCGTTTTGAGCACGTCGTTCTACTCAGCAGCCGGTTGGGCGACTGGTTCAGATGTTCAAGTGACTCAATGCAAATTCCCCTACATCACCACTCCACCCCCTTCTGCGCCTTCACGCCTGAAGCAAAATGGTGCTTCACGGCGGCCATTTCGGTGACGCCATCGGCGAGCGCGATCAGTTCGGGTTTGGCGTTGCGGCCGGTGACGACGACGTGCAGATCGGGGCGGCGGGCCGCGAGGGTTGAGAGAACCTCATCGAGCGGCAGGTAATCGTAGCGCAGCGCGATGTTCAATTCGTCGAGGATCAGCAGGCGGATAGACGGATCTGCCATCAGCTCCTTGGCTTTGTCGAACGCGCGCCGGGCGGCTGCGATGTCGCGCGCTTTGTCCTGCGTCTCCCAGGTGAAGCCTTCGCCCATGGTGTGCCACGAGACTTGATCGCCGAATTTCGCGAACGCGTCGACTTCGCCCGAGTGCCATGCGCCCTTGATGAACTGCACGACGCCGACCCGCCAGCCGTGACCGAGCGCGCGCAACGCCAGGCCCCAGGCAGCCGTCGACTTGCCTTTGCCGGGTCCGGTGTGGACCAGCAGCACGCCCTTCTCGATGGTCTTCGCGGCGACCTCGGCATCCTGCACGGCTTTGCGCTTGGCCATTTTGGATTTGTGGCGCTCGGCGTCGGCGTCTTGCTTCGGGTCGTCGGACATTGGGTTGTTGCCTTATCGTTGGTGGCGCCCGCGGTCTCTGGATTTTTCCCTCTCCTTGAGGGAGAGGGCAGGTTCGCCACGAGTTAGCGAACTGGCTAACTCGTTCTCGGCGAACCGGGTGAGGGGTTTAGATCGCCGTCGAGAGCCTTTGACCCCTCACCCTAACCCTCTCCCTATGGGAGAGGGAATAACAGTGTCGTGGCGTTAGACCACGCATCCTATCCTTTGAGCGTCATCGGCAAACCCGCCGCGACGAACAATACGCGGTCGGCGGCTTCAGCCACGCGCTGATTCAAGCGGCCGGCTTCGTCGCGGAATTTTCGGGCGAGCGCGTTGTCGGGCACGATTCCGAGGCCGGTTTCATTGGCGACCAGCACCACCGGTCCGGCGCGATATTGCAATCCCGACAGCAACGCGCCGGTCGCGGCCTCGATGTTGCGCTCGCCGATCATCAGATTGGTCAGCCACAGCGTCAGGCAATCGACAAGCACCGGCCGCGTGCGGTCGGCTTCAAGCAGCGCCTTGGGCAGATCAAGCGGGGCGTCGCGCGTGAACCAATCGGTCGTGCGGCGCAATTTGTGCTCGGCAATGCGGGCGCGCATCTCGTCGTCGTGGGGCTCGGCAGTGGCGATGTACAACCACGGCCCCGGCGTTTCCATGATCAGCCGTTCCGCCAGCCGGCTCTTGCCCGAGCGGGCGCCGCCGAGAACAAGGGTGACACGGGCCGGTTTGCCGCTGGACATTGACGCCTTGAAGCATGCTTTCGGATTGACGGGGGAGACCCCCCGCCTTATCGGTTGGGGAGACGGTCCCTCGCAAGAGGGTTCATAAGGGAATGCGGTAGGGCGGCCGGTTTGGGCGCCCCGAAGCCGCAGCTGCCCCCGCAACTGTCAGCGGCGAGTGGACGGCCTCGTGTACCACTGGGGAAACCCGGGAAGGTGGCCGGACGCTAGGACCCGCGAGCCAGGAGACCTGCCGTCGCGACATTAGAATTTGGCATCCGCCGGTGGGGCGGAGAAAGGCGACCAATGACACCGATCACGACCTCATCGGCCACAACCGCTTCGATCGCAACCGCTGAAGCGTCCGCCACTGTGCGGCTCGCGTGCGCGTTTGCATTCTTCCTCGGCGCGGGTTTGGTTTTTGCGGTTGGCTTCTCGCATTCCGAAGAAGTCCACAACGCCGCGCACGATACGCGCCACTCACTCGCGTTTCCCTGCCACTAAGGGGTCTCTCATGCTGACGCGTATCGTGACTGCCGGCCTGTTGGCCGGGGTGCTCGCCGGGCTGTTCGTTTCGGCACTCCAGCACGCAACAACCGTACCGCTGATTTTGGCGGCCGAAGTTTATGAGAGCGGCGGCAAGCCGGCCGCGCCGCATCATTCGTTGTGGGATGGCGGCGAAGAGGCGAAATTGATCCTCGCGCATGGCGAAGCGGCGGCTGCGGCTGGCGGAGAGGCCAACGTTTGGGCCCCGCAAGATGGCGCCGAGCGGATCGGCTACACGACACTGACAACCATCGGCACCGGCGTCGGCTTCGCGCTGATGTTGCTGGCAGCGATGATCGCCAGCGGCGTTGAAATTACCGCGCGCTCGGCCGCGCTGTGGGGCGTCGCTGGGTTCGCGGCGACCGGATTGGCAACCGGCATGGGTCTACCGCCGGAATTGCCGGGGTCGGCGGCCGCCGAAC
>JANORU010000047.1:0-1847 GCA_031415475.1 Hyphomicrobium sp. | reverse complement strand
CGCGCCTCCGGCACGCTATGGCCGACGCGCCTCCGGCACGCTATGGCCGACGCGCCTCCGGCACGCTATGGCCGACGCGCCTCCGGCACGCTATGGCCGACGCGCCTCCGGCACGCTGTCGGTCGACGCGAAGTACGGTTTGATATCGATCAGCGGCGTTCCATCCACGCAGTCGATATTGCGGATCGTCAGCTTTGTGCCGTCAACCGATACGAGCTCGACAACCGACAAGCCGACCGGATTGGGCCGCACGGGCGACCGCAGAGCGAACACGCCGCGCGGCTCGGGCGCATGGCTCGGCGCCTGGATGATGAGATTGCGGTCCGAGCGGTCGAGCCAGTACAGCACGATCAGGTGCGAAAGCCGGTCGATGTCCTTGAGGCCCTGGGCATAGCGCGGATCGAGTTCGACCGTCGCGGCGACCTCACGGCGCACGGACGAGTTCTTCGGGCATTCGGCGAGCGTTGTCCAAGGCGTTCGGATGCGGCCGATAAAGTACAGCGCGGCATCGTAGACCGGCGGCAGATCGATGGCGATTTCACCCGGGCGCGGCGGCCGCATCATGGTTTCGTCCCAAAAAGCCTCAAGGTTCTGGCCGAAAGTGGCCGAGGACGCGCGGCGCCGCAACCCATTTGCCGCCTCCCGGCGAATGGAGTATGGAACCCCAGCGCGGCGGTTTATCCGCGCCCAGGCACCCGTAGCTCAGCTGGATAGAGCGTTGGATTCCGAATCCAAAGGCCGCAGGTTCGAATCCTGCCGGGTGCGCCAACAGACATCTTTCTAGCTCGCATTGTGAACCAGCCTGCTGTCCTGCCCAGGATACGTTCGGAGCGGCCGCTTTCGGGCGAAGTCTAACCGCAGCAGTCAATGCGCCCCAATCGTGCTCTTGACCACGAGTTAACATCTCGCCGATCGTCCTAGAATCGAAAGGTGCTGGGCACTCAGTGGAGGGAACACGATGGCCGGCAAGACATCCGAGAAGCTGGCGAAGGTCGCAAACAAGGCCGCCGCCAAGCGGGTCGCGGTGAAGGCGGCCCTCCTCGCTGGCGGCAACCCTCAGATCGCGAAGGGCTACGGCGATGCCGCCGTGCAGGCCTACGTCGCGGCCATGCCGGGCTGGAAACGCGACGTCGGGCGCCGTCTCGACGCGCTCATAACGCGCACCGTTCCGGCTGTGCGCAAGGCAGTCAAATGGAACTCGCCGCTGTACGGAGTGGAGGGCCCAGGCGAGGACAACGGCTGGTTCCTCAGCATCCATTGCTTCACCAAGTACGTCAAAGTGGCTTTCTTCCGCGGCGCGTCGCTGCGTCCTGTCCCACCGGCCAAGTCCAAGAGCAAGGACACGCGCTACCTCGACATCCATGAGGACGACGAGTTCGACGAGGCACAGTTCGCCGATTGGGTGAAGCAAGCCAGCCGATTGCCGGGCGAGAGATTGTGAGCGGGAAGTGGCGAGGTGCGTGCGTGTCGAGTGCAGACGCCAAGTCATTGGCCCGGAAGCCAAGCAAGGCCGCAGCGGAGAAACTACCGGCATACTATGCTGTTCGAATTGACGGTCAGACAAGATTGTCCTTGCCCAAAACACACATTCGCACGGCAGAGTGACGGATCTGAGCCAAATACAGTACGCGGTAAGCTGTTCAGCCGCGCGTTAGACTCCCCATCGCATATCCCTGATCAAAGGAAGACCGCAAGGCCTCACCAGCCTCATCAGAAGTCAAAAAGATGTTGAGGTTGAGCGGATGCCGGTTAATCTCTTTTTGAAAGTCGTGGTCATTTGCGACAGCTTTGTTAACTTCATCGCTCACCTCGCCGAGCTTTTCCAGGGTGAGGACACGTAGTAGTGC
>JANORU010000046.1:0-1846 GCA_031415475.1 Hyphomicrobium sp. | reverse complement strand
CCGGCGCAATCATAGAGCACAGCCCACGTCCGCTCCGGACTGGCCGGGATGTCGATCGCCGCAAAAATGGCGCCGTCCGCTGGCCGCTCAGCCTCACTCACCCGGACAATGCTTTCCCCGGCCGCAAGCCGCTGCGTCTCCGCGGGGGAGACCTCGGCGGCATACGATGTGGCTATGCCAACCGCGCCTTGCGTGATCGCGAGAACCAGCAACGCCGCGACAGCGGGCATTCGTCGAGAAATGTACATCGCGTCTCGCAATCGGAGCTGTGTGCAATCCGGGTTACGGCCGCCGTCGACAATGGGTTTCGCAACAGTGCCTCGCGAACCAACGAGTGTCACAATAGCGCCACATATCAAAAAGCCACCGCCGCCGCCCGCACGGACTGCGGACGGCGGCGGCGATCAGATCTCAACTCAACTTCGGAAGGACTAGGCCTTGGCGACCAAGTTCTTGGCGAGCATTTCGGAGACGTAGCCGAACCCAGCACCGACCGCCATTGAGATGACGACGTTGAGGAAGGGACTGTTGACGAGGTCCATGGCGTCGGCCGCCGCACCTGACTTCATCAGTGCAAAAGCCGCCGTCGACGCATAACCATAAACCGCCGCAGGAATCGCCGACAAAAGCGGAAGATGCGCGCCAAGGATCATCGCGGCGACTGTCGCACCGACGACCAAAGCCGTGCCAACCGTGCCGCCACCGACCACCGGTAAAAGCAGTAGCGCCACCGTTGCACACAACGCGCCCCAGATCGCGCCAATGATTGCGGTTTTGAGACCGCCTTCGCCGCCGCCGTTACTAAAGAAGCTGCCCCAGCCGATGAAGACGGCCCAAATCGAAAGGCCTAAAGCTGCCAAGGGACCCAAGACAAGCCAGGTCGCGAGCGCGCCGAGCGCTCCGATGACAAGCGCAAGTGCAGTGACGAGGTTCATTGTGACGTTCTCCTGTGAGGGTATGTTTCTCTCGTATCCAGGGGAGCGTCATGCAGCCGTCATCTACGTCTTGTGCGCGCGAAACTAAAGTGCGAGCGCACCACAAACCACCCTCAGTCCAGCCAACGTCCGCAAACTTCCCCAGCGGCCAACCTATCGTTGACTTTCTGAGTCGTCATTCACCTAATCTCGCATGTGCACAATTAGGCACTTAAAATGAAGCCTGAGAAGATTTGCGGACGGAATGCCGTCGTCAAAAGGGACGGATTTATTGGCACTTTCAAAGCCGAACACGCCGGAGACTTTTTACATTTTCCAATTCAGTGTCTTCGCGATGCACCGCTCAAAAATATTGTCAGTTATCTTTCTTTCCCCGCAGGCAATCCGTTAAGCCGACAAATCGCCGATAGCCCATTCGAGGGCATTGCCGTTGGCGCAGGAGTGCTCAAGTCCGCAGCTCACGGATAGAGCCGCTCCTTCGACCAATGATCGTCGACACCCTTGCGGCGGAACACGACGCGGTCGTGAAGGCGGAACGGGCGGTCGTGCCAGAATTCGACTTCAACTGGTGTCAATCGAAAGCCCGACCAATGCGGCGGGCGAGGAATATGACTGACGCCGAATTTGGCGGTGGTAATGGCAACAGCCTTCTCCAGCGCAAGCCGGCTTTCAAGCGGTCGCGATTGATCCGACGCCCAAGCACCGATCCGGCTGAGCCTCGGCCGGCTGTCGAAATAGGCATCCGCTTCGGCATCGCTGACCGGCGTCACGGGCCCGCGCACGCGCACCTGACGCAGCAGACTTTTCCAGTGAAACACCAGCGCTGCTTTCGACGTGGCAGCAAGCTCGTGGCCCTTGGCGCTCTCCAGGTTTGTGTAGAAGACGAAGCCGCGCCCACGTGTGCCCGGCGC
>JANORU010000045.1:0-2828 GCA_031415475.1 Hyphomicrobium sp. | reverse complement strand
GCCGAACGAACCGTCGAGGCCACCTGGAAACGCATCGGCGCGTTGCTCGACCGCTTCCCGCCTGACGAGTGCTCAAACTACTTCAGGAATGCGGGATATGCTTCGATCTAAAGCAAACAGGCTCTAGCGCGGATCGTGTTGTTACCCGGCGTACGCGTGGCAAGTCGCGGACCTGAGCCGTCGCGACCATCAATGTTGGTCATCGTGGGTTAGGCGGACGCGCGCAAGTTCGCACATTTCCGCGCGTAGCAACGGGTCGGCCTTTGGAAGTGGCTGCAAAAGTTCGGCCGCATCAAATTCTACCGCCGTCATTTGAGCAGAGAAGCGAATGCGCGGACCGAGAATTTTATGGTAGCGGCTGTAGTCGACGCCTGGTCCATAGGCGAATTGGACCGATCGAGGAAACCAATCCGGTTTGCCGAGAACGTGCCGGACTTTGCTGACCAGCAGTCCAACGAGATAGCCGGCCACTTGCTTGTGTACGTGCGAATTGCGCGGAATATCCCAAACGTAGAACGCCGTTTTGTCATTCGTCACCAGCCGTGTCGAGTAGGCATCGGTGACAATGGCCGAATATTGGGTTCTCGCTTCGAGGAATCCTTTGAGATTCGGCGAATTGCATTGGATGTAGTGGGAAATATCTTCGCATCCCCCGGCAGCTACCTGCGCCCACCGCACGCCAAATGCGCCGTCATTGGCAAGTTCGGCGGCGAGATCGAGTGTGCGAACGAATTGCTCAAAAGAGACGAATGCGTTTCGCTCTAAAAGTGCGGCCCAGTCCGCTCCAAATCTTTCCGCAATCAACTTGGAATTCAAGCCCTGGCTGGCGAGGTGCTCGGGCAGTCCGTGGAGCACGCGTGAGGTAATGTTATCGCCGCGTTGATGCGGATCGCGCTGCGCGCGCCGCTGAACTGGCATTCTTGCCTCCCTTGAAATGAGGGATACTCAGTTCAACAATCTTTACGCATAATTTTGTGGTGTCCAGGAGAATGAGTGCCTGGCTTGAAATGAATTGCGTCAATCCCTGCGAGCGTCGAATGGCGATGATCTGAGACTCGCCAATTCTCGAGGAATTGGCGAGAGACCGTCAGTGCAGAGGGGCGACGGACGCGGCGCAAGTGCAGGTTTACCGAGGGGCCGACCATTGCGATCCTGCGGAAGCAGGAAGGCAGGCGGCCGGCGACTGAAGTTTGCCGCACAGTGATATTACTTCACACTGCGTCGATCCAAGTTGGCATAGTTCCGGCGCGGCATTGCCGTGTTACGGAGCTGGCACGGTGTCTCTTCGGATTGCCGATGAGGCGATAGCCCAGTCAATTTTTTGGCTGAGTCGCTCTGGTGATTGTCTTTATCGAGCGATGAGCGGGATTGATTAGTCCCGCTTGGCGCGAACAGCGGAGCGGGAGTGGCGGTCGACACGTCATGTTTTCCCGGCGTGTGGTTTTATCGCACCGTCGATTTTCCGCCGAGAAATCGAACTATTCTGCGCCATCCTCAACACCTTAGAACGCTTAAAAATCATACTGATTGACGGACAGATCGAACGTGCGAATTCTGTCGCCAACCGCATCGTGCGGTTTGTCGTCCGCGTGGCCAATCCCCGGACGTCCTGATGCCGGGACCTTGAATCCCGCTGATTGGGAGTACCTGAATGACGTCTCGTCTCAACCGGCGTGCCCGCCGAGCATCCGCAGCCCTAGTTCTGGCCGCCGCAGCGCCCTTCCTCTTTTATAGTCCCGAACCGGCCCGCTCCGACGTCACATCGGTGGCGACGACCTATGCCGATATCGCCGAAGCCGCCTATGCCGACTCGCATACCGCCGCGCTCAAACTTCAAGCGGCCATCGACGCGCTTCTGGCTTCGCCATCAGATGCAACGCTCGACGCCGCCCGGCAATCCTGGCGCGACGCGCGCGTGCCCTACATGCAGACCGAGGTCTTCCGGTTCGGCAACAAGATCGTCGACGACTGGGAAGGCAAGGTCAACGCCTGGCCGCTCGACGAAGGCCTGATCGACTACGTGGCCCGCCCCTATATCGAAGGCGGCAGCCCGGAGAACGAAGCCTATGCCGCCAACGTCATCGCCAACGCTTCGTTGAAGATCGGTGGCGAGACAGTCGATGCCTCCAAAATCACGCCGGAACTTCTGGTCCGCAATCTCCACGAGGCCGGCGGCGTCGAAGCCAACGTCGCGACCGGCTATCACGCCATCGAATTCCTGCTCTGGGGGCAGGATCTCAACGGCACCGGCAAGGGCGCCGGTGTGCGCCCGGCAACCGACTTCGATCTCAAAGCCTGCACGGGTGGCAACTGTGAACGCCGCCGCGATTATCTTAAGGTCGTAACCACACTGATGATCGACCAACTCAAACTCATGGCCGGCCACTGGAGCAAGACCGGTGCGGCCCGCAAGGCTGTCCTCGCCGATGAGGGCAAGGGCGCTCTGACAACGATTTTCACCGGCCTTGGCAGTCTCACCTACGGCGAGCTTGCCGGCGAGCGCATCAAGCTCGGCTTGATGCTGCACGACCCCGAAGAAGAGCATGACTGCTTCTCGGACAACACCCACCAGTCGCACTTCTACGACGCGGCTGGCATCGAGAACGTCTATCTCGGCCGCTACAAGCGGCTTGATGGCTCCGAGGTTTCGGGCGCCAGCGTGTCGGATTTCGTCAGGGCCAAGTCGAGTGATACCGATGCCAAGGTTCGCGCCGCTCTCGAAGCGACACGCGCCAAAATGACGGCGCTGGTCGAGCGCGCCGAGAAGGTCGAGGCCTACGACCAGATGATCGGCGAGGACAATGCCGAGGGCAACGCCACGGTGCAGG
>JANORU010000044.1:0-2830 GCA_031415475.1 Hyphomicrobium sp. | reverse complement strand
CCCATGCCGGTGACGACCACCCGTCTCATTCGCCGTTCCCTCTACTGCCGGAGCCTGACGCGCCCACCGGCCAATTCCACTTAAACGCCGCTCGCGGCCGCTGTCTCTGTCGCGTCGAACAAACCAACCCTGAGGTCGGTTGCGTTGTAAATCAGTTTGCCGTCGGCCAGAACCTGACCATCGGCAATGGCAAGTTTCAGCTTGCGCAGAATGACCCGCTTCATGTCGATAACGTACTCGACCCGGCCGGTCTTGGGCAGCACCATATCGGTGAACTTGACCTCACCAACGCCGAGTGCCCGGCCGCGGCCCGGCGCGCCGAGCCAGCCGAGATAAAAGCCTGTCAACTGCCACAGCGCATCGACGCCCAAGCAGCCCGGCATGACCGGATCGCCATGGAAGTGGCAGTCGAAAAACCAATCTAGCCGCGGATTGCCGGCAACTTTGAGTTCGGCACGGATCTGACCTTTGCCGTGTGCGCCGCCGGCCTCGTCGACGTGCGAAATACGATCGAACATCAGCATGGGGGGTAGGGGCAGTTGGGCGTTGCCGGGGCCAAACAGCTCCCCGCGTCCGCACGCCAACAGGTCTTCGAATTCGAAACTCGACCGGCGCTCCGCCATTGTGCTGCGATTGTCCCCTCAAGACGCCACTGCCGGCCCGGAGCCGTGCCGGATTGGGCACAACCATGTTGGGAAGGCCCATTGGCCAAATTGACCCCATGCCTTCAAACGGTAAACCGGCCCGAGGTCAAGCCAAGACCCGGGATAGGTCCTAGGCGATCCCGCAGCCGAAATTGGCGCACCGGGTTGCGGCCGGGGCCGGACTTGCCTATAATCCGACTAATTCGGTCGGAATGTCTCATAACGGCCGTAAAATACCCGAGTTAACTGGGTGCTCGGAGCCATAGGCTCCGTGGAACGCGCCCCAAACCCGTGACGGCAAGGCTGTGGACAACGAACTTAAGCTCAACGACGGCGAGATTACCGAGCGCCTGCGGCTCGCGGGACTGAGGCCCACCCGTCAGCGGTTGGTGCTTGGTCGCCTGCTGTTCGGATCTGGCGACAGACATGTCACAGCTGAAATACTGCATGCCGAAGTTCAGGCCGCCGGCGAGCACGTATCCCTCGCGACCGTTTACAACGCACTGCATCAATTCACGCGGGCCGGGCTGCTGCGCGAGTTGGCCGTCGACGGCTCGAAGGCGTACTTCGATACCAATACCTCGAACCACAATCACTTCTTCGTCGAAAGCCGCGGCGAGCTGCTCGACATCCCGGGCGATACGATCCGAGTCGACGGATTGCCCGAACCGCCGGATGGTATGAGCATCAGCCATATCGACGTGGTGGTCCGTCTCACGCCCAATAAGCGCTGAAAAAACATTACTGCCGCGTTCGTCAGCACGCGCGCGGTCAGCGAATGACTTCGCTGTCGTATACGCCCCACAGTTTCTTCTGCTCGATGTAGCCGCGGTAGCGGTCGATGGTGACGTTGCACCACGCCTTGTCGCACGCCAGTACGTTGGCGATCACGCCAGCTTCGACGATAGCAACGGGCGCCGACCGTTCGCTGTCATCGTTGCGAATGGTCACTTGAATGGGCGAAGTGTTGGCCTTTGCATCCCACGGCAGGATGAGCGCGGTGCGCCGGCCCGACAGCAATGACTGCAGGACCCACCCTGTGGCGCCGTCGGCATCGCGGACTTTGCGCCAGCTTTCGAATTCTTCGACCACCTCGAGCGGCAGGCCGGCGCGCCGGTAGACCCAGAGCGTCGGATAATCCCGGCCGGGGCCTGAGCGCAGATTGACCTCGTCGGACTTGAGGCTGACGAAACGTGGTAGCGGCAATCCGGTTTGAGCCGGTGCCGCAGCGCCGGTGCCTGGCTGTTGTGCAGGTGCGTCGGCTTGGGCGGCGGCGGTCCCGCCCGCTTCAACCGGCGAAAATCCCAATTGGGCAAACAGTACAACTGCGCCGACCCAGCCGAAGTGCCGCACGTTTCATCTCTCCCGCAATGCACACGGCTCAAATCATACTCATCCGGCGACTGCAAGGCGAGCCGCACTTTGTTTTCGCCCGCGCGTTCTGGTAGACACCCGGATCGAGGCCGTTTCAGGGGATCGTCCTGGTTTTCGCGGCCGGACTGCGGCTCCCATTCGGATCGACCATGCCCACAAGCGTCAAGAAACCCATCGTCATCGTCACGCGCAAACTTCCCGACGTCGTTGAGACGCGGATGCGGGAACTGTTCGATGCGCGGCTCAATGTCGACGACAAACCGATGTCGCAAGCCGATCTGGTGGCCGCCGCCAAGGTCGCCGATGTGATCGTGCCGACCGTGACCGACCGGATCGATCGCGGGGTTTTGGCGCAAGCCGGTCCACAGCTCCGCCTGGTCGCCAACTTCGGCACCGGTGTTGACAACATCGATCTCGATACCGCCCGCACGCGCGGCATCATGGTGACAAACACGCCGGGCGTTCTGACCGAAGATACCGCCGATATGACCATGGCGCTCATTCTCGCCGTGCCGCGCCGGGTTGCCGAAGGCGCGGTTTATCTCAAGGAAGCGAAAGATAAGTGGGCCGGGTGGTCGCCGACCTGGATGCTCGGCCATCGCATTTTCGGCAAGCGGCTTGGGATCATCGGCATGGGCCGTATCGGCCAGGCCGTCGCGCACCGCGCCAAAGCCTTCGGTCTGCAGATCCACTATCACAATCGCCGCCGGGTGGCGGAAGACATCGAGCAGGCGCTCGAGGCGACCTATTGGGAAAGCCTCGATCAAATGCTTCTTCGCATGGACATCGTGTCGGTCAATTGCCCGCATACG
>JANORU010000043.1:0-5818 GCA_031415475.1 Hyphomicrobium sp. | reverse complement strand
GCGAGCCGCTGTACTCGGACAATGATCACCTGACGGATGATGGGCTGCGTGTCATCGAGCCGCTGCTGCGGCAGCTGATCCGCGTCCTCAAGTAAGACCAGGAATGCGAAGCGGAGACTCTTATCTCATAAGGCTTTTCAACGTCTCATCCGCTGCCGTCGCAGGCCGAACCGCCGAGCCAGATGCGCCGGTCTCGCGAGACGGTGCAGCGCTTGCCATTGGCACAGGCTTTGGCTGCGGACGCGGTGGCAAGAGATGGCCCATGGGATTGGCCTTGGCGTGAACCGCGAGATCCTTGAGTAGAGTTTCGACCAGCGGCGCCGCAACCTGAGCGGCATGAAGGGACGTGCCCCACCGCTCCGACGTTGAACCGGTGCCGACCAGCACAACATAACTATAGGCCGCTCCATTCGCGAACTGCAGCCCGCCCGCCGTCCACACGTCAACCGTGGCATTCGGATCGCTTGTCACCTGAGTGCCGGTCTTGGCGAAGTGCAGACGAATGTCGCCGCGGCGGCCGGCACACCAATGCGACAAACTCTTCAAAGTTCCCGTCGGTGTTTTGTTCGGCGCATAACACAACGGCGCTTCGAGCAACGTTTTGAGCAACCCCGCCGACCCCGGCCGGATCACAGATGACGGCAAAATGGCGGTGGCGAGCGGCCCGGACGCCGCCGCCTTGGTTTCCTGACTGGTGTAGTCAAACGTCCTGATGAGCGTCGGCGGCTTGACCAGCGTATCGCTACGCTTCAACAGGCTCGCCAGCACGACGGCCGCCATGTGGTGGACACGCCGCGGACTGCCAGAAATTAGGCCGAGCGTCGCCGCCGTCGAGGACGGCACAGCCTCGCCATTGGCATCGGCGGGAGGGGACGTGAACCCGAGCTTGTCGATGATTTCTTGAACGCGCGACTGGCCGGCCAGCGCCGTTCGATTGAGCAGCGGGCTGTTCAACGAGCACGCGAAGGCGACGATAGCTTTGCGGCCATGCCGGCTATTGCCGCGGCCACACGTTTCCAGGCCGCTCGAGGGGGCGTCGCTGTCGACATACAGGCTGTCGGCCGTATCGCGGCCGGAGTTGGCAATGGCGATCGCCGAAATAATCTTCCCCGTCGAGGCAATCATCCGTGGGTCGCGCGAGGGCTGGTAAAAGCCGCTGGCTGAATCGCGGGCAATCGGCGCGCCATAATAAGCGGCGGTCTCGCCTGTTTCATAGTAGCGAACGATCTCGCCGGCGGCGTTGGCGGCCACCACAACGACGTTCGGAAGTTTGACGTCGGCGGCCAGCTTGGCCGGATCGAGTGTAAAGCCGGCAGAAATCTTGTCGCGCGATTTGCTGTCGACTTCGGCCAGGGTCTGAGCGACGCTCTTGGTGAAACCGAGGTTCTCAACCGCGTCGAACGTCGTCGTCACGCCCCGAACATAGGCGCGCCAGCCGAAGCCGAACGTCTGCTTCATTTCTTCGCGCAATCCGAAGCGGGCCGATGGCATCAAGGTATTGGCGCGCGCCACCGGGTTGGCTTCGGCGCGAGCGGCGATTTCAGGCGCATAGGTATCCAGCGCCTTCTGCAGACGCGGCTTGACCTTTGGATCGGGTGGGCCGCCGGCAAGGCCAACGAGTTCGAAGACGACGGCCGTCTTCTCGGCCTCATCGGTAATCAGTTGTTCGGCGCAGATCTTGGCGCGAACCTCGGTGATGTAGCGCCACCGATCGAGCCGGACTTCATTCAACTTGTCGGAGCCGGGGAGAAGAATGATCGGCTTGTTGACCGCCGACGCCAGAACAAACTGCTCGGCGGTTGAAAGATCAGCGGCTTCCTTGCCGAACACGATCCGGCTGGTGATCTCGACGCCATGCAGCGGCGCGCCGCCGGTGCGCTGTGCCAGCCAGATGTGGTTCGCCGCCCATTGCTTCAACGGCGTGATGTCGCCGCCACGCGTCAGTTCGCGATAGACCACCGGCGCCAGCCACCATTCCGATAGCTTGCGGCGCAGTTTGGTGAGGGCACCCTCGCGGGCGTCGGGTGGTGTGTCGTAGATCACGCGCACGAACTGCATCGGCAGCGTCGATCCGCCGGCGCCAAGACTCAGCCGGCCACGGAGCAACGTACGCTGGACAATCGAATAGGGAATTTTCAGAACGCCGAGCAGGTCGATGCCAAACGGATTGAGCGGTCCGCCGAGATAGCGGTCTTCGTGATACTTGAGGCACTGCCAGTAGTGTTCGGGCACGTCGCGGACGGGGATCGACTTGTGGTCGGGATTGGCGGTGTAGTCGCCGTACTCGATCGCCTGTTCGGTGTAGTTAACATCACGCTGGCTGTCGAGGCGCGGATCAAACGTGCCAATGAACCCGCCCTTGCTGTCGTAGATGGCGGTCGCGAGCCACCGTTCGGCGTCGTAGCGAAGTTTATCCCCAAGCGTATAGTGGCCGGTGATCGCCCGGATCGGAGCCACACCGTAGACAAGAACCACTGCAAAAATCAGATAGAGAGCCGCGCCGGCCAGCACTGGGCGCAAGCGGCCGAGACGAGGGTTGAAAACCAGATGTTCGATCAGCACACGCCAGACGAGAACCGGCAGCCATGCCAGGAACTCAACCAACCGGGAAAAGACGCGATGAAGGACCGTCATGGTAACGCCGCACGCGCGCTCCGCCGCCCGGACCGCATCCCCTCCTGGCTACGACCCCTTTGTGGCGCGCCCTCGTCGCGTTTGCGGCTGGACCATGTTTCGCCCCTTGAAGCCGGCAATTTTTCGAGCCGGATCGGGCACTTGCCCCATTGCGACCACGATTTCTCTATGGCCCTGGAATACGGCGGCGGTCCAGGCGTTATTCTCTTAAATCGCCGCGGAGGGGGCGTTCCGTGACGGACGAAATTAGAGCTCGGATGATCGAGTTCCTGCCGCGTCTGCGCAGGTTCGCATTCGCGCTCACCCGGAATATGGACGTTGCCGACGATCTCGTACAGGACACGTGCGAACGCGCCCTAACGAGATTGGAGCAGTGGCAGCCTGGAACCAGTCTCGAGAGTTGGATGTACCGAATTGCTCAAAATATCTGGCTCGACCGCAAGCGGAGCGAAAAGCACCGCGGCCAGGCGATCGATTTGGACGAAGCGCCAGTGCTCGCCGGCGAGGATGGCCGGGTGGTGACGGAAAACAGACTAACCCTTCAGGCCGTCGGTGATGGATTGAGCCGGTTGCCTGCCGACCAACAAGTGTTGATTGCTTTGGTATGCGTCGAGGGACTTTCATACAAAGAGGCGGCTGAAAATCTCGGTGTTCCGATTGGTACCGTGATGAGTCGGCTCTCCCGCGCGCGCCAGGCGCTTTATGCGAGCCTCGCAAGCGATGCCCCAGCCCCCGTACCCAAGAACCAGGAGCGCAACTATGGCACACGTTCCTGACGACCTTCTGATGGCCTTTGTCGACGGCCAGTTGACGGACGCCGAGCGCGGCCGGCTTGAAGCCATATTGGCCGGTGATCCGGCCCTTCGCCGGCGCCTCGAACCGTTCGCTGTGACGCGCGCTGCGTTGCCGATCATCTTCGATCAGCCGTTGCGCGAGCCGGTTCCAGCCCGTCTGCTTGAGACCATCCACTCGGCCGGTCGCGCGCCGGCACGGACCACATCAACCCGGCCGGCCTTCGAGCGCAATCGCGAATCCTCGTCCAATCAGGCAAATGTCATCGCTTGGTTGCGCGATCTCCTGGCTCCGGCGAATGGCGGGATGGCATCCGGATTTGCCTACGCAGCAATGCTCGCCATTGGCGCGGGAGCAGGCTGGCTTGGAGCGACGGCGTTCGGCAGCGGCGGTTTGAATAGAGGCGAATTGGTGATCTTCGATCAAGGCGGTCTCGTCGCGGGTGGAAAATTGCGAGAAGCGCTCACCACCGCCAAGAGTGGAGAGTTGATTTCGGCCGAGGTCAACGGCGGCAAGCTCGCGGGCATCGTTCCGGTATTGTCGTTCCGCAGTCTCGACGGCCGCTTCTGCCGCCAATACCAAATCGGCAGCAAGGGTGGTCACCGTTTTGCCGGCCTCGCTTGCCGGGACGCGAATGGCAACTGGAACGTCTCCAATCATGTCGAGGCAACGCTTGGCGTGTCCGTCAAAGCCGACGGTGTCAACGAGGACCAACAAAAAGCGATTGTCCCGGCTCTTGAGGCCGCGGTTGATCGCATGATCGAGGGGGAGGCGCTGAGCGCGGAGGACGAGGCCCAAATCATCAAGAACGGCTGGTCCTCCGCCGGGGCTCCGAAACAACAGGGACAGTAGATAACAACTGACTTTGCGGCTCAGCGCAGAGCCGAGCCGCACACCGCTTCCTGAGTTGACACGCCGGACAGTGTTTGGACCGCCCCGAAAGAACACCGCCTTGCGTTTCATCGCCCAGGAAATTTGCCGGCCACCGGATTTCGGCCTTCCCGCACGGGCCGCAATTATGGAGCTGGTAAACGTGGAGATGACCTAACCGCCCTCCTGGTCGTCTCCGAGAGAGAGGTCCGTCTTACGAAAATTTCCGGAAGCCCCCGCTGCCGGTGAAATTCGTAGGCGGACCTCAATCTTTTTTGAGCGTGCACACGTTGGCTAAAGCCCGCGCGCCGCGATTCCGAATTCCGAAAACGGAATGAAATCGACCAAATCTCCCGGCGCGATCGACGGCCGGTTTTCAGCGATATCGATCAGGCCATCGGCGACCCTCAAACCCGAAATCAGGCCAGAACCGTCGCGGGCATACTTGTCGACTTTGAGCTGCCCGCCGTCCGTCACCAGCATGCCCCGCCAAAATTCTCGCCGATCTGGCTTGCGATCGGCAATCGCGAACGCCGCGGGGAGCGGATAGCGCACTGGTTCAATCCATGGGCTGCCGGCAAGCCGCATGAGCAGCGGATAGACGTACATCAGATAGCAGACAAACACGGCGACCGGATTTCCCGGAAGGCCAACGATGACCGAGCGGCCGATCTGACCGAACATCATCGGCCGGCCCGGCTTGACCGCGATTTGCCAGAAGTGCCGCGTGCCGAGCGATCCGATAGCGGCTGCCATATGGTCTTCATCGCCGCGACTGGCGCCGCCCGAAGTTAGAATGACATCGTGAGTGCGAGCGGCGGACGCGAGCGTTGCCGTGATGCGATCCGGTTCGTCTTTGAGTATGCCGAGATCGGTGACGATCGCACCGGTCGCTTCGAGCAACGCTGTGAGCATAGGCGCATTGGCGTCGAACACTTCACCAACCGCCAGAGGCCCGCTGCCAACCGCGCGCACTTCGTCGCCGGTCGATAGAATCGCAACCTTGAGCGGCGCGTAGCAGTCGACGTTTGCAACCCCCATGGAGGCGAGTGCCGCCAGATCCTGCGGCCGCAACCGGTGCCCCGAGCCAAGGGCTTCCGTGCCGGTCGCGATATCTTCGCCAGCCTTGCGGACATTGGCGCCGCGCTTCGGCCGGCGCGTCATGACGATCGATCGGTCCTGGAGGGTGACGTCCTCTTGCATGACGACGGTATCGGTGCCGTCCGGCAGCACCGCGCCTGTCAGAATTCGCACGACCGCATCCGGCGGACACATTCCCACGAACAGTTGGCCTGCAGCCGCGCGGCCGGCAATCGGCCAAGCACGGCTCCGCGCGTCATCGCTCTCGGACCAGGCAAACGCATAGCCATCAACCGCTGCGTTGGTGTGAAGCGGTACGGGATGCGGAGCGCGAACCGGCTGGCCCAAGATCCGGCCGGCGGCATGGGTGAGCGCCACGGATTGCCGCGCTGCGACCGGCACAATCCGCGACTTGAACTCGGCGATCGCTTCGGCGTGGGTC
>JANORU010000042.1:0-4050 GCA_031415475.1 Hyphomicrobium sp. | reverse complement strand
TCCCAGAACCTCGGATCTCGTGTTCCAGGAATTGATCGGCCTCTTCAAGCGCGAGGGCGTGGCGGCGCTGTTCGCCACCCACAACCTCGATCTCGCCGCCCGCATGGACCGGGTTCTGCGGCTCGAGAACGGGACGCTGGTAGAGATCGCACCAGGCGCAGTGCGATAGCGCTGAGAATCTTGTGGCTACGCCAATGTTTCTGCGTCGGTTCAGGTGGTGAGCGGACGCAAAAGGGTCCACCATGGACAACGCTTCGTCATCAATGGGGAAAATTCGTTGTCCACCATTCCCACGCATCCCCTCTTCATCCACCTCAAGGTTCACTCGGCCTATTCGCTGCTCGAAGGCGCGTTGCCGATTGAAAAAATCGCCAAGCTGGCGGTCAAGCTCGGCACGCCGGCAGTTGGTCTCACCGACACCAACAACCTGTTCGGCGCACTCGAATTTGCCACCAAGCTGTCGGGCAGCGGCGTGCAGCCGATCATCGGCGTGGCGCTGGCCGTGGTGCTCGACGAACCAAAGCCGCAACGCACGTCGAGCGCACTGGCGCCGCAACGCGCAGGCCCCGCTCACGACGGGTTGCTCGCGCTCTACGCCATGAATGAACGCGGCTACGGCAATCTGATGCGGCTCGTTTCGGAAGCGCATCTTGGAGCTGCCGATACTGAGACGCCCCACATCAAAGCCCAACAGCTCAGCCAGCATGCGGATGGACTGATCGCGTTGACGGGCGGAGCAATGGGACCTATCGACCGCGCACTTGCAGCGGGGCAAGCCGATTTGGGCGAAGCCCGGCTCGAAACTCTGAAGGCCATGTTTGCCGATCGCCTCTACGTCGAACTGCAGCGGCACGGCGATCAAGGCGAGCGTGAGGTCGAAAACCAACTGCTCGATCTTGCCTATCGCAAGGCCGTTCCGATCGTTGCGACCAATGAGGTTTATTTCGCCGATCCCGACGATCACGAGGCCCACGACGCGCTGCTGTGTATCGCCGAAGGCCGCTACGTGGTCGAAGACGACCGCCGTCGCGTCACCCGCGAGCACTATCTCAAAAAGCCCGAGGACATGGCGGCGCTGTTCGCCGATCTGCCCGAGGCGCTGTCCAATACGGTCGAGATCGCCGAGCGCTGCTCTTGGCGTCCGATGGGCCGCAAACCAATTCTGCCGCGCTTTGTTGCCACCAGGAAGGGCGCGAGCGAGGCCGATCAGCTCGCCGCCGAGGCCGCGGAATTGAAGCGTCAGGCGGAAGAGGGTTTGAAAGCGCGACTGGCCGCTCAAGATCTGGCGCCGGGCTTCACCGAGGACGACTACTGGACGCGCCTCGCGTTTGAGGTCGATGTCATCACCAAGATGAAGTTTCCGGGCTACTTTCTGATCGTTGCCGACTTCATTCAATGGTCCAAGCGCGAAGGCATTCCCGTGGGCCCAGGCCGTGGATCGGGCGCCGGTTCGGTCGTCGCCTGGGCGCTGACCATTACCGATCTTGATCCTCTCAGATTTGGCCTGCTGTTCGAGCGGTTCCTCAATCCCGAACGCGTTTCGATGCCGGACTTCGATATCGACTTCTGCCAGGACCGGCGCGACGAGGTGATCCGCTACGTCCAGAAAAAGTACGGCCGCGATCGCGTGGCGCAGATTATCACCCATGGCAAGCTGCAGGCGCGCGCGGTGCTGCGCGACGTCGGCCGCGTGTTGCAAATTCCGTATGGTCAGGTCGATCGGCTGTGCAAGTTGGTGCCCAACAACCCGGCCAATCCAGTGACGCTCGATCAGGCGATCGAAAGCGAGCCGAAGCTGAAGGAAGCCCGCGATACCGATGAGTTGGTCGCGCGGCTGTTGCAGATCGCGCAGAAACTCGAAGGGCTCTACCGCCACGCCTCGACCCACGCGGCGGGCTTGGTGATCGGCGACCGGCCGCTCGATGAGCTTGTCCCGCTCTATCGCGATCCGAAGTCGAACACGCCGGTCACCCAGTTCAACTGGAAGATGGTCGAAGCCGCAGGCCTCGTAAAATTCGACTTCCTCGGCCTCAAGACGCTCACCGTTCTGCAAAAGGCCGTTGAACTGATCAAACGTGGCCGCGGTATTGACGTCGACTTGCTGGCGTTGCCGCTCGATGATGCGCCGAGTTACGCGCTGCTGTCGAGGGCCGATACGGTCGGCGTGTTTCAGCTCGAAAGTACCGGCATGCGCGAAAGCTTGAAGCGCCTGAAGCCCGACCGGTTCGAAGACATCATCGCCATGGTGGCGCTCTATCGCCCCGGCCCGATGGACAACATCCCGACCTACATCAACCGCAAACACAACGAGGAGCCGGTCGACTTCCTGCATCCGATGCTCAACGGCATCCTGAGAGAAACCTACGGCGTCATCATCTACCAGGAACAGGTGATGCAGATCGCCCAGGTGATGGCCGGATATTCGCTCGGCGATGCCGACCTTCTGCGCCGCGCCATGGGCAAGAAGGACAAGGCCGAAATGGCCAAGCAGCAGGCCCGCTTTGTCGACGGCGCACTGAACAACGGCGTCAGCAAAGGCGACGCGGTCTACATTTTCGAATTGGTCGACAAATTCGCCGGCTACGGTTTCAACAAGAGCCATGCGGCGGCCTATGCCCTGGTCAGCTATCACACCGCCTACCTCAAGGCGAATTTCCGCGAGGAGTATCTCGCCGCCTCGATGACCCTCGATATGGGCAATACCGATAAGCTGGCGATGTTCACGGCGGAGGCCAAAAAGAGCGGCATCGCCGTTCTGCCGCCGTGCGTGAACGGCTCCGAGGTTGATTATCTGGTGGAACGCAAGGCCGGGGATAAGTCCGGCGCCATCCGCTACTCGCTCGCCGGATTGAAGAACATCGGCGCGTCCGCCGTCGAGACCATCGTCGCGTCGCGCAAGACCGATGGTCCGTTCAAGAGCGTGTCGGATTTCGCGGCGCGCATCAGCCCGAAGGCCGTCAACAAGCGGGCCATCGAAACGCTGGCCTCAGCGGGCGCCTTCGACAGCCTCGAACCCAACCGCGCGCTGATCCAAGCCAACGCCGATACCATGCTGGCGCTCGCCAACCGGCTGGAAGCCGACGCGGCGTCCGGCACGGTCGATATGTTCGGCGGCAGCAGCGCGCCGCAGATTGATCTCCGCCCGAAGCGGCCATGGACGCCGATTGAGCGGCTGCAAGCCGAATTCGATGCCGTCGGCTTTTTCCTCTCGGGCCACCCGCTCGACAGCTACACGACCGTGCTCGGCAAGCTCGGTATCAAACGCTATTCCGAGTTCGAAGCCGCTGTGATGAGCGGCGCGTCGGCCGGGCGCCTCGCCGGCATTGTTATCTCAGCCCGGGAACGCCGCTCGCAGAAGGGCAACAAGTTCGCATTCGCAATGTTTTCCGATTCGAGCGGCCAGTTCGAAGCGGTGATATTCTCCGATACATTGACGGCCTCGCGCGATCTTCTGGAAGCCGGCAAACCGGTGGTGTTGAGCGTCGCCGCCGAACGCGACGGCGAGACAATCAAGATGCGCGTTCAAGGTGTCGAAGCGCTTGATGCCGCCGCCGCCAATATCGAACGTGGATTGCGGATTGTGCTGGACGCTGCGCCGGCCTCGCTCGCGGCCAAGCGGTTGGCCGAGTTGAAGGCGGAGCTGAAACCGGGCAACGGCGGACCGAAGAAGGGCGGCGAGGTGCGCTTGGTCGTGCCGGCGGCCGGTCGCGAGGTCGAAATCATTCTGCCCGGCCGCTGGGACGTGTCGCCCGCAGCAGCAGGGCGCATCTCGACGGTGGCGGGTGTGCGCGAGGTGAGCGAGGTGTAGCGTCAGCGCGCGCTTCGCTGTCCCGCAGTCCTGAGACTCGAGGCATCGGGAGAGAAGTTCGGGGGAGCGGGGCGCGTCGGTGCCTCGGTCTTCCGAAGTGATAATAATGGCGTCATGCCGGAGGCATGCCACCGGCAACGAGACGCCCCGCTTGGCAGGCTTCTAACCGGGGGTCTGAGCCTTTACCCCGGCCTCAACGAGCTACCCTTAACCTGAGACAATCCAGGTGCCTGCATCGCTGC